>NZ_JAYEZM010000007.1:0-192894 GCF_037031205.1 Natronomonas amylolytica
TATTTAGAGAAGTAAAACGACGTACTTCTTCGTTTAGTAATAGTTTCAGCAACGTGCAGCCGACGACAGCAGAAACATGGCTGCAAGCCTTCGCCGTCTGGTGGAATTCGCTTAACTAAACACGATGCCCGTGAGCCCGGGAACGCTTAAGTAGTGGCCGTGACTGTTGGTATGTAGCAATGGCCATAGACCCGAACTTCGAGGAGAACCGCGAGAAGGAAGGTCAAGAACACGACGTCGACGTCTGGGGACCGACCGAGCCACCGGAACAGCTCGGCATCCGCGGCACCCACGTCGCCGTCGATTTCGACATCTGTATCGCCGACGGCGCCTGTCTCGAGGACTGCCCGGTCGACGTCTTCGAGTGGGTCGACACGCCGGACCACCCCGAAAGCGAAATCAAGGCCAACCCGACCAACGAGGACCAGTGTATCGACTGCATGCTCTGTGTCGACGTCTGTCCGGTCGACGCCATCGACGTCGACCCCGGCCGCGCCGGCCGGACGTAACGGCTACTCTTTTCGAAGGACCGACTCGTCGGTGACCAGCGGTTCGCAACGCGATTTCGGCCTGTTGTCGTGCTAAAAACTATTAGGGTGGGTTGCTGTGGTTCACCCATAGGGAAACGATGACAATAGACACACTTGTGTTGACGAAAGGCGTTCCCGACTTCCGTGAAGGAAAGGTCTCTTTCGACGAAGACGGCCACCTCGAACGCGGGAAGACGCCGACGGTGATGAATCCGAACGACAAGTTCGCGTTGCGTGCGGCCCTGCAGACGAAGGTCCGCCACGGCGGCGATGTCACGCTGATGAGTATGGGTCCGCCCGGATACAAGGAGGTACTCCAGGAGGGCATGCGTGACGTCTACGCCGACGACCTGTATCTGCTCTCGGACCGTGAGATGGGCGCTGCCGACACCTGGGCGACCTCGATGACCGTCGCGACCGGTATCGAGAAACTCGAGAAGGAACCGGACCTCATCTTTGCCGGGTTCAAAACAGCGGACGGTGAGACCGGCCACACCGGGCCACAGACGAACTGGTGTCTTGACCGGCCGCTGATAACACACGTCGTCGCGCTCGACATCGACGAAGACGAGGGGCGACTCCGGGCGAAACGGCTCGTCGAGGGTGATGTCGAGGAGATAGAGACGGTCGAGGCCGACCTCCCGGCGTTCGTCGTTACGGACCCCGAGTTCGAACCGAGCTACCGGATGGCAGCACACAGGCTCAAGCACAAGGAACTGCGTGCTGAGACGGAAAAGCGGGCAGAGAACTACGAGGACCTGGTCACGATGTGGAACCACGAGGACCTCAATCTCGACCCCGACTACATCGGGCTGGATGGCTCGCCGACCATCGTCGCGGGCGTCGACCCGATCCCGAAGGCACCCTCCGAACGGGAGGCGACGACCGTCACACCCGACGACGAGGGCGGGATGAAGGACGTACTCGAAGAGATGCAGCCGTACGCGGCAGGTGACTGATTATGGTATCGATAGATCCTACGGAGTACGAAATCGCGGAACTCGGACCGAAAATCAAGGACGTCGAGGACGTCGACGAGCTAGAGGAGATGCTCGAACTCGAGGCGGCCGGCGAGGATCGCCAGCCGGTGAAGACGCTCATCGAGGGACGCATCGACACGCTCTCCGAGGATGAGGAGGCCGCCGACCCCAGCGAGGCGGACCTGACGGAGATGACAGTTGCCGATATCGCGAACATGGTACGGGGCATCGAGGATGTCGATGTCCTCGAGGATCTCCTCGACCGCGAACGCGATGGAAAGGAACGCAAATCGGCCATCTCACAGATCGAGAGCCGAATCGACAACCTGACCGAAGACGAGGACGCCGAAGAAACGGAAGTCGAGTACGTCCCACCGGAGGAGAAGTACCCCGACCTCGACCATCCGACCTCGGAGAAGCGGTGGGTGGAGGGGACCGTCGACGGCGAATACCGTGACATGTGGGTCTACTGCGAGACTCAGCAGGGTGAACTCATCGACGTCTCGAAGGAGATGCTCGGAAAGGCCCGTGAGTTGATGGATGGCTACAACGACGAGTACGACGAGGACGAGCAGGTCGTCGCCGTCCTCATCGGCGACGACATCGCCGACCTCGCCGAGGAGGCCATCGCCTACGGCGCCGACCGCGTCGTCTACCACGAAGACGAGCGCCTGTCCCGGTTCCGACACAAGCCGTACACGGAGATATTCTGCCATATGTGTCGGGATGCCGACTTCGAGTGGCGTGATTACCACGAACCACGGTACAACGTCTTCCCGGCGACGAACAACGGTCGGGACCTCTCGGCGCTGGTTCAGGCAGACCTCGATTCGGGGCTTGCGTCGGACTGTTCGGACCTCTATATCGACACTGCGAACATCTCGAATCCCGCGAAAACCGGGACGCCGGGCGAAACGAAGGCGTTCGACCGCGTCCTGCACATGCCCCGTCCCGACTTCTCCGGGTTCGAGTATTCGACGATTCTCTGTATCGACAAACCGCACCGAGACTTCCACCCACAGGGTGCGAGCGTCATTCCCGGGGCCTTCGACCTGCCCGAACCGGACGCCGAACGGGAGGGCGAAACCGTCGAGCACGGAATGGACCTTCCCGACGAGTGGTTCCACGTCGAGGTGATCGAGTACGACCAACTCGAAGGCGGTGTCGACCTGACCGACAACGAGGTCGTCGTCGCTCTCGGGCGGGGCATCGGCGATGAACCGACACGAGGAATGGAACTCGGACTCGAGCTGGTCGACGCCTTCGAGGAGGCCGACCTCGGTCTCTCCCGTGGCGTCATCACTGCCTCCTACGAGTTCGATGGCCACGTCGACGATTACGTCGCCGAAGAACGACAGATCGGCGAATCCGGACAGGTCGTCGAACCGGATCTGTACATCGCCGCCGGCATCTCCGGAGC
Organism: Natronomonas amylolytica; assembly: GCF_037031205.1. Classification (NCBI taxonomy): domain Archaea; kingdom Methanobacteriati; phylum Methanobacteriota; class Halobacteria; order Halobacteriales; family Natronomonadaceae; genus Natronomonas; species Natronomonas amylolytica. The sequence continues at coordinate 2,931 of NZ_JAYEZM010000007.1, forward strand.
GGTCCAGCACAAGGTCGGGATGGACGAGTCCGACACCATCATCTCCATCAACACCGACCCGGACGCCGACATTCGGGAGTTTTCGGATTACTTCATCGAGGGGGACCTCTTCGAGGTGCTGCCCCGGATGATCGAGGCACTGAAAGAAGGCGAGTTAGCCGATGCGGTCGCGGAGGTGAGCGATGACTGACGACTACGAGCATTTCGAGGCGGTCGTGGTCGGTGCCGGGCCCGGAGGGGCCGCGGCGGCCGCGACGCTGGCCGAACAGGGCGTGGAAACCCTCGTCCTCGAACGGGGTGTCGACGCCGGTTCGAAGAACGTCTCCGGCGGCCTCATCTACGCCGAGGAATCAGCGCCCTACACCATCGACAAATTGTTCGACGGCTTCCGCGAGGAAGCCGCTGAACGCCCCGTCTCGGACTACTACATCCACAACCTCGCCGGCGAGAAGGTCAAGACGTTCGACCTCTCGGATATCCACCACCACGACACGGAGTGGTGTGACGCGGTGCTCCGGCGGAAGATGGACTCGTGGCTCGCCGAGCGCGTCCACGAGAAATGTAGCGAGACCGGCGGCGGCCTGCTGACGGAGGTGCGGGTAAACGGCCTTCTCAGAGAGGGCGGCGAGATCGTCGGCGTCACCTGCGACGAACTCGACCCGATAACGGCGGACGTGATAATCGCGGCCGACGGTGTCAACTCGGAGTTGGCCCGTGATGCGGGCCTGATGGATTACGAGGAACCCGACGAGTACTTCCAGGGCGTCAAGGCGGTCGTCGACATGGAGCCCGACGTCATCAACGAACGGTTCGACGTGGCTCCCGACGACGGCGTCGCGCACCTGTTCTCGGGTGACATCTTCGAGGGCGTCCGAGGCGGCGGCTTCCTCTACACCAACGAGGAGTCGCTGTCTATCGGGACGGTATTCCACCTGGATTCGCTCGCGGAGAAGCGGGCCGAACCGCACGAACTGCTGGACGCACTGTTGACCCACCCACTGCTCGACCAGTGGTTCGAAGGCGAGTACCACGAACGGGAGTACTCGGCGAAGCTCGTCCCCGACTCGAAGAAGGCGGCTCATCCGTCACCACACCAGGGTCGACTGATGCTGGTCGGGGACGCGGCCGGCCAGATGCAGGCACAGGGCCCCATCATCAAGGGGATGAACCATGCGGTCACCGCGGGCGGCCTCGCTGCCGAGGCGTTCGCCGAGGCGAAAACCCGCGGCGACACCGACGTTGCCGGCGAACTCTACGAGAAGAAGCTCGTCGACGAGGGTGTGATGGCCAAGCTCAGACCGAGACGCTACCGACTGAGTCGGACGCTCTCCGAGAGCGACCTCGTGACGAAGGTCGGGAGCAGTCTCGTCGATTCCCCTGTCGGACGGGCGGGCGTGAAGCTCTTCGACGGGGCCATCGAACGCGCGTTCAATTCGCCGTTCCTCCTCGGGATGATACCTGATACCCGGACGTCGTACGTGACGGTGCCGCGTGTCGTCGGGGAGGTACTCGGCGAGCGGGTCGACGCCGAAAACACCATCGAACCGCCGAACCTCGGCGACCGTATCGGTGAACTCACCTACGACGTCGACGACCCGCACATCGAGTTGCTCGACAACAGCTACGAGGCCAGCGGTACCGCAGTGACGGCCTGTCCCGTCAGTGCCGAAGGTTTCGGCGGTGGCTGTTACCGAAGCGAGACGGTCAAGCGGAACGGTAGTGAGGAGCGAGTCGTCAGCCTCGACACCCAGCCGTGTGTCGAATGCGGGACCTGTGCCATCGTCGCCGACACCGATTGGGACCACCCACCGGGCGGCAAGGGAGTCGAGTTCAAGGACGGATGACCGACGTTTCCGAACGTATAGAGACGCTGGCCGAACGCGCTCATCGGGACAGGGAGGCCTTCGAGCCGCCTTCCAATCCACCCGACGAGGAGGCCGCACTGACGTATCTCACCGAGGGGGTGGGGGATGTCGTCGCCCTCTACATCGATGCACGGACCGGCGAGATGGTTCGGTTCACCGACGCCGAGTTCGTCCTGCTTGAGCAGGCGCTCAACGACTGGCTCGAACTCTATGCTGCCTGCTACGGCGCCGACCTCGATGCGGCCTTCACTGCCCGCGAGGTCGCTGAACTCGTCGTCGACACCCACAGCATCCGCGAAAGCGCTCTCCTGCTCACGGGCATCCCCGAACGGGACCGTCGGGAGTCGTGGAGCCACGCCGACACCTAGCGTGTTCACCCAGCTCGGTGGCGACAATCTTTTTATATTGGTCAGTGTTATCGAGTAGCATGCAGTTCTCCGACGAACTCGAATTCAGCCACCGGGACCGCAAGGACATCTACGAGTACATCGAGCGGTACGGGACCGTCGACTACGAGGACGCTCGGCAGTCTCTAGACATGAGCCCGGAAGCGTTCGGCCATCACGTGGCGGTCCTTCGTCGGGACGGCATCCTCTCCCGCGAGGACGACGAACTCCGCGTGGCCTTCGAGGACGAAAGCGAGGAGACCTACGTCGACGAGGGACTGGAGGTGACGATTCGACAGGCCCGCGAGGACGACCTGACGGGGCTCGTCGGCGCGATTCGGGAGGCTATCTCCGATAAGACCTACATCGAGGGCGAAACCGTCGCCGACGTCGTCGAAAGCGAGAACGTCCTCCTTCGGCACAACGACCTCCAAAAGCGGGTCTTCTTCGTCGCGACGATTCACGGAGACGTGGTCGGATGGGTCCACATCAACGCGCCCGAAATCGAGAAACTCGAACACACCGCCGAGTTGACCGTCGGCGTCATCGACGAGTATCGCGGCCACGGCATCGGCTCGAAACTGCTGGACCACGGCGTCGACTGGGCGCTCGACAACGACTTCGAGAAGCTCTACAACAGCATCCCGTCGACCAACGAGGACGCCATCGAGTTCCTCGGTTCCCGGGGCTGGGAGACCGAAGCCACCCGGAAGGACCACTACAAGATCGGCGGCGAGTACGTCAACGAAGTGATGATGGCGAAGACGCTCGCCTAGGGGCCTCGTTTTTTATTGACCCCCGGCATGCAGTAGCACATGGACGGGGAGCGAACGCGATGAGTGCGACGCCGGCAGCCCTGTCGGACCTCGATGCCGCCGCGCTGCTCGACGACATCGAGGCCTTCGAGGCGGCGCTCGAAGCCGGTGGGGGTCCGATTGCGGTCGTCGGCCCACCCTTCGCTGGCCGACGCCGTGTTCTCGACCACGCGGCAAGCGCCCTCGATGTGTCCCCCACACGACTCGACCCGTCGACGGACCGCGAGACTCTCATCGGAGAGGGACCGCTCGTCGTCGACGACTGCCAGCACCTCTACGACCGACGGGTCGGCGGCTTCGAACCGTTGACGGACGCACTCGACGCGCTCGCCGGAACCTCGACGCCGGTCGTCACCGGCTGGAACGCCCACGCGTGGTCGTATCTCGACGCGGCCCGGAACGTCGAGGACGTGTTCACCCATGTGTTCTCGGTGCGGAAACTGCCGTCCGACGAACTCGCGACGTTCGTCCGGGAGCGGTCGACGACGCTGCCGACGTTCCGACATGACGACCCGGACGCCGACCTCCTCACGGTAAAAGAGCGGTCGCTCGGCAACGGCGGCCTGACCGTGCCGATTCCGGTCGTCGACCGCGACCGCCTTCGCGCGCTCTTCGAGGCGACGGTCGAGCCCGAGACGGCCGTCTTCGACCACCTCACCGATGCTGCTGACGGGAACCCCGGCGTCGCGCTCGCGCTGTGGGAGCGGGGCCGCTCCGGCGGTGAGATGCGACCGAACGACGTCGACCCGCCGACGGTCGATCTCGACCATCGGGGTGCGTTCCTGCTCCGCATCGTGCTGTCGCAGGGTGTCGTCGACGAGCGGGCCCTCGCCGACCGGTTCGGGAACGCCCTCGAACGACCACTCGGCCGACTCGACCGCGCCGATATCGTCACGCGGGCCGACGGGACGGTCAGACTCGACCCGGTCGGCGTGCCGGCGGCGGTCGCCGTGACCGAACAGTGGGGGTTCCTCTAATCGTGTTCCGCGGTGGCTCGCTGGTGACGGCACAGACACAGCCAGTCGAGGAGGTCGAAGCCTTCCTCGACGCGGGAACGCTCGCGAGCGTCGTCGTCGCCTTCATCGGGGCGTTTCTGGTCGCGAGGGCGCTGGCGTTCATGCTTTCGACCACCGCCGAACGGAGCCCCTCTCGGCGCATCACCATCATGATGTTCGTCCCCGTCGTGAAACTGCTCGTCTACGCGACGGCGCTGTATCTCGTGGTCGTCCCGATAATGGAGTTGACGGCCGCACAGGTGCTTGCGGTCTCCGGGCTGCTCGGGGCCGCCATCGGGTTCGGCCTGAAGGACCTCGCGGGCAGCATCGTCGGCGGCCTGTTGCTCGTCGTCGAGAACCCCTATCAGGTCGGCGACAAGGTGACGCTCGACGGCAACTACGGCGAGGTGGTCGACATCGGCCTCCGGGCGACGAAACTCCGAACCCCCGACGACACCGCCATCGTCGTGCCGAACGACACCCTGTTTAAATCCAGCGTCGCCAACGCGAACGACGGAAGTCCCATGATGCTCGTCACCGTCGACGTCGCCGTCGCTCCGGGGACGGACCTCGACGCCGCACTCGATATCATGGAGGAGGCGCTGATAACGTCGGCCTACGTCTACGTCGACGAGGCCCACCCCGTCTCGGCCCGCATCGAGGACGAGGTCGCCTACAGAACCGTGCGGGGACGGGCGTACGTCTCGGACCACCGCTACGAACTCGCGTTCGGTTCCGACGTGACGCGCCGCGTGCTCGAAGCCTACGAGGAACGCGGCATCGAGACGCCGACGTATCCGCCCCTTCACGAGTTGGCGGGCGAATCCGGCGGCTCAGACGGATACGGTTCCTCGTAGCGATGCGGACGAGGGAGCCGTTACAGGCGTTCGCCGTCCCCCAGCGGGTCCGCGACGACCCCGTCCTGCTGGGCCAGGGTTCGCGCGTGGGCCGCACAGACGACCCGGTTTTCGGCCCACGGGATGTGGAGACGGACGGCCGCCTCCCTCTCACATCCCTCCTCCGTACACTCCATGGACTCCCTTCGCAGGGCACCCTAACAGCCGTTTGGGTCTTATAAAAGGACGGCCAGCAGGAATCCCGCGAGAACCGAGGCCGTCATCAGCACCTGCATCGCCGTCGACGCCAGCACGCCGACGGTCGCGTAGGCCGCCGCACGAAGGCTCAGGTCGACGTCACCGTGGCGGCGGTATTCGAGGGCGAAGACCGTTCCCGCGACGCCGACGAGCAAGCCCAACGGCCCGAGGACGACCAACAGCGGCAGCGTTACGACGGCGGCGATGGCGGTCGTCCGCATGGACGCCCCGCCGACGTTGGCCGCGAGCGCGCCGCCCAGCCAGTCGAAGGCGACCGCCAGCACGCCGAGGCCGAGCAGGCCGACGACCGCGAGCGTTCCGGGCTCGCCCGTGACGTACCAGTAGTAGCCCACGCCGACCATCGACAGGCCGCCGCCCGGAACGAGCGGGAGGAAACTGCCGGCGATGCCGGCGACGAGCAGGGCGAGCGCCACGTAGAGCGGGTCGACGGGGAGCACGGCTACGACCGGGGCCTCCGATTGGACGTCATCGGTATCGGTCGACCTCCTCGCGGGCGATGTCGGTTCCGTAGCGGTCGACGAGCGGCTGGAAGGCGTCGCCGAGCGCGCGCATGCACTCCCGCTCGGAGACGTAGCCCAGCGCCTCGGTCGTCTCGTTCCACGGGCGGGCTTGCAGCACCTTCCCGACGAGCAGGCGCTCGTCGGCGGGGTCTTCGCAGGCGTCGTCGACCAGCGCACGGACGGCAAGTCGTCTGAATCCGCCGGGTGCGATGTCGTAGAGGCCGGGACCGAAGGCCGCGCTGGCGACGAGGCGCCACTCGTCGTCGGTGAGCGACAGCCGAACCCTGCCGTCGGCCGCCCGCAGCGCCCCGCGTACCACGTCCGGGTCGGCGTCGTCCAGCGCGTCGGCGAGGACGTCGGGAATCCGGCGCAGGAACCAGTCGGTGTGGCGGTCGGCGAGTTCGGACCCCGCCTCGGAGAGCGGCCGGACCATGACCGCCGAATACTCGCCGCTGGTGTCGTTGCGTGTCGTCGAGAGGTGGACCGTCCCGTAGCCGTTGGTCCGCCAGAAGGAGAGCAACTCGGGCGTGGCGCCGTAGCCGACACCGAGGTAGTCGACCGGCTCGAATCGACCGAGCGGCGACCGGGCGCCGTCGGCACCGAACTCCGATTCGATGGCGCCGAGCAGGTGGGAACCGAGCCCCCGCGAGCGGGCGGCGTGGTGGGTCGCGATGCGCATCACCCGCAGTCCGACGGGAACCGCAGCGTCGATATCGCGCACCTGACTCGTCAGCACGTCCGGAACCATGTTGCCGCGGACCCGCGCGCCCTCGTACATCGCTTCACGGGTCTCCTCGGGGAGGCCCCCCTCGCGGGCGAGCAGGGCGACGGCGACGACGTGGCCGTTGTGGGTCAGCGCCCGCAACGCGATGTTCGGGGCATCGAGCAGGCGCGCGAGGTCGTCCGGTTCGGTCCGGTAGTGGGCGTTGACCAGCAGGCCGAACGTCTCCCGGAGGCACGGTTCGTCGGCGACCAGTTCCGCGGGGTCGAGTCGTTCGTAGGCGACGGTCTCGGGCGTCGCGTCCGTGACCAGTTGCTCGGCGGGCGGGGAGGCATCCAGCAGGAGCGCCCGGAAGAGCCACGTCTCGATGGGGTCCGGTGCGGCGTATCGAATCGGGTCCGCAAGCCGCTGGAGGGTCACCTCGTGGCTCTCGTCGAGGTGGCCCCGGAACCGCACGTCGAAGCCACGACCGGCTCCCTCGTAGCCGTGGACTGTCGTCGCGAAGCAGGCACTCGGCGCGACCGACAGCAGGGATTCGAGCATCCGGACCGACAGCGCGGCCGCCTCGTCGACGACGAGAACGTCCGCCGTTTCCTCGACGGCGTCGGCGGGGTTGCGATAGCGGATTCGGCCGCCACCCGTCACCCGGAGTTCGGGATGGCCCTTTCCCTCGCGGCCATCCGCTTCGAGGCAATCGAGGCCGTCGAGCGCCTCGCTGGCGCGTTCGAAGAGTTCGGCCGTGTTGCGATAGGAGGGCGCGGTGACGAGTACGTCACGCCCTTCGGCGGCCAGCGCGGCCGCCGCGAGACCGGCGGCGCTGGATTTCCCGCGGCCGCGGTCGGCCTCCAGTACGACCGCCTGCCCCCTTTCGCGGAGCGCCTCGCAAGCCTCGACGGCGTCCCGCTGGTCGGCGGTCAGACAGCGCTCGTAGACGGCGCGGGGAAAGGCGGCCTCGTCGGGGAGGTCGAACCCCTCGCGGGCGAAGCGTGGCGCGGGGCCGGTGAGTCCGTCGTCGCGGACGGTTCCGGTATCGACATCGACGACGGCGATACCGCGGTGAGCGCGCAGAGTGTCGACGAGACGGTCGCGGAAGACGCCGCGAACGTCGTCGAGGCCGAACGGCGGGACGGCGAGCGTCTCGTCGAAGCCGTCCCGGCGGTCCGGCCACGAATCGAGGGCGGGCGTGAGCAGGACGAGCAGACCGCCGCCGTCGACGGCGCCGGCCGCGCGGCCGATGGCGTTGGGTCGGCAGGCGTCGTGGCAGTCGACGACCACGCAGTCGTTGGTCGTCCCGAGGAGTTCGTCGGCACGCTTCGGAGGGAGCGTGCGCGCCGAGACGCCGATACCGTCGCGTTCGGAGATGACGACCGGCCGGCAGTCGGCGGCCTCACAGACGGCCTCGGTGGCCGCATAGCCGGCTTCGCGGGCGCCTGCGAGGACGACCAGTCGGCGTTCGTTGGTCGCCTCGGTCTCCGCACGGAGCGAGCGGGCCGTCTCACGAACCGCATCCATACCCGGTCGGTGGGGACGGTACCGGAAGGCTCCACCGATTGGCCGAACCCTATGGTGCCGGGGGGTGAAGGCGGGGCATGGCTACGAACCGCCAATGGCTGCTGGAGAGTCGGCCGACCGGCGAACCGACGATGGAGAACTTCGAACAGGTCGAAACCGAGGTCCCGGACCCGGGCCCCCACGAGGTACTGGTCAGAACGCTCTACATGTCTGTGGACCCGTACATGCGTGGCCGGATGCGCGACGCCGAATCCTACGCGGAACCGTGGGACGTCGGCGACACGATGCGTGCCGGCGTCGTCGGCGAAGTAGAGGAATCGAACCATCCCGACTTCGAGGAAGGCGACGTGGTGACCGGCCAACTGCAGTGGGCAGATTACGCGGTCGCCGAAGGGCGTGACCTCCGGAAAGTGAACCCCGAGCACGGCCCGATATCGACCGCGCTCGGCGTCCTCGGAATGCCCGGCGTGACGGCGTACTTCGGGACGACGGCCGTCGCGGAGCCGAAACCCGGCGATACAGTCGTCGTGAGCGCCGCGGCCGGGGCCGTCGGCAGCGTCGTTGGCCAGATAGCCGACCTCAACGGCTGTCACGTGGTCGGCATCGCGGGCGCCGACGAGAAAATCGAGTGGCTGGAGTCGGTCGGCTTCGACGAGGGCATCAATTACAAGGAAGAGGACGTACCGAGCGCACTCCGTGAGGCCTGCCCGGACGGCGTCGACGTCTACTTCGACAACGTCGGCGGCCCCGTCACCGACGCCGTCTGGCCGCTGTTGAACGTCCGCGCCCGCGTGGCCGTCTGCGGGCAGATATCCCAGTACAACGCCACGGAGGTACCGACCGGACCGCGCAAACTCGGCAAACTCATCGAGTCGCGCGCGAAAGTCGAGGGGCTACTCGTCCGCGACTACGAGGACCGCTGGGGCGAGGCGCTGAGCCGACTCGCGACGTGGGTCGCACAGGGTGACGTCGAGTACCAGGAGAACGTCGTCGAGGGGCTCGACAACGCTCCTGACGCCTTCTTCGACCTCTTCGAAGGCACCAAAATCGGCAAGCAACTCGTCGAGGTCGGCGAGCGAAGCGACGCCTGATACGGGCAGTTGTAGTTCTCCCGTGGTGTGGTACTGGCCAACACACTTATTGAGAGGAGTACATAATAATTGATTATGGATAGTACAGCGTTCGACGAGGAGGAATTCGAGTCCTATTATCAGGAGGTAAGCGACGGGTGCGGCTGTATGGAGCTGTGGGAATACCTCTCGGAGCGCCGGAACAGCTGGACGCAGCCCGAACAGCGCCGATAATCCGTCATCCCTGGAGTAGCCGGACGATACACGGGTAGCCCGCACTCTCGAAGCCGCGAAGGACGGACGTGAGCGAACCACTCCCGAACGGCCCGTTGCGGGCGGAATCTTAAGATGTAAGAGTTAAATGTCGCCGCGCCGCACCACGATGTATGAGCAGCGAGAGTTCCGAACGGCGGGCACGCAAGTGCATCTCCTGTGGGATCAACATCTCCGGGACCAGCGCCGCGAAGTTCAAGTGCCCGGACTGTGGGCATCTCATCTTCCGGTGTTCGAAGTGTCGCAAACAGAGCAACCTCTACGAGTGCCCCGACTGTGGGTTCATGGGTCCGTAAACATGGGAAAAGTAGCTGCCAAGATGAAGGTCATGCCGCAAAGCCCCGAGGTCGACCTTGACGACCTCCAAGAACGACTCGAGAACGCCCTCCCCGAGGGCGCGAAAATCAGCCGTGTCGACCGCGAGGACGTCGCGTTCGGCTTAATCGCGATGTTCCCGACGGTCATCATCCCCGACGAGGCCGGCGGCACCGACGCCGTCGAGGACGCCTTCGCGGAAGTCGAGGGCGTCGAGAGCGTCGACGTCGACGAAGTCGGCCGTATATAAGCCGACCCCTTCTCCGCGTTCCGACGCCGGCCAGCCGCCGGCTCGGCGTCCTTCCCGACCCGTACTTTGATAACGGTTAGCTCGATATAGGCGAGATACGGCGGCCGTCGTCCACGGTACGTGGGCACACGGGGAAGGAGCGCCGCCGGAACGCACCTTTTATGTGTCGCACCTGATTAGGTCTCGTCAAGAATGCCCAGTTCCAACGGTCCGCGGAAGGCAACCCGGAACAAACTCAAGAACAAACCCCGCGAGCGAGGCACCTCCCCGCCCCAGCACTTCATCGAGGAGTACGACGACGGCGAGAAGGTCCACCTCAAGATCGACCCCTCCGTCCCGGACGGCCGCTTCCACCCGCGCTTCAACGGGAAGACCGGCGAAGTCGCCGGCAAGCAGGGCAGCGCGTTCAAGGTCCTCATCAAGGACGGCGACGTCGAGAAGACCCTCATCGCAGGTCCCGCACACCTCCGACGCCAGCAGGAATGACGATATTCAAGGAAATCGTCGACGAGGACTACCTCACCGTCTCCGAGGCCAAGGACATCCTCGCCGACATCGAGGCCGACCGCGCCCTCGACGAGGAGCGGGAGATGCCATACGAACTCGCCCGCGCCATCGAGCACGTCAACCGGTTTTCGGTCCTCGACGCCGAGGAGTCCGTCGAACTGGTCGAGGAGCTGCTGGAACTCGAGAAGATCGACGAGGCGACCGCCTACAAGATCGCCGACCTCCTTCCGGAGGACCGCGACGAACTCCGGTCGGTCTTCGCACAGGAGCGCTACTCGCTTTCGGGCGACGAACTCGACGACGTTCTCGACATCGTCGTCAAATACGCCTAGAGCGGCACCTGTTTTAAATACGGCCTTCCCCTACTCGATACCATGAGCAACGCCGGTGACGAAGGCGAACCTACGACGGCGGTCCTACTGGACTTCATGCCTCGGGGGCGGCCCGAGGACGACCGCCCGCAGTATCAGAAATCCCCGGTCGCGTTCGCGCTCGGCGAGTCGGATTTCCGACTCGTCGAGATCGCGCTCGACGACGAGGCCCACGTCAATATCGGCGACCGCGTCGAGATCGACCCGCCGAGTGAGCACATCAAGGACCTCACGGACATCGAGTACGCGGACCTCTCGAGTACGGCCCAATCCGAGGTCGAATACGCGGTCGACGCCATCATCGATGCCGACGAGCAGCGGTTCGTCGACTTCTACAACGACGCCCAGCCGATAACCACGCGACTCCACGTGCTGAACCTGCTTCCGGGGATCGGCAAGAAACTGCGGAACAACGTCCTCGATGCGCGCAAGCGCAAGCCCTTCGAGAGCTTCGAGGACATCGAGGACCGCGTCTCGGGCCTGCACGACCCCCGGGAGGTACTCGTCGAACGCATCCTCGAGGAACTCCAGAAGGAGGACCTCAAATACCGCATCTTCGCCCGGCGCGAATCCGAATAACGCCGGCCGACGCCTTCTCCGAATGGTGAACGATATACGGCGCCGTCCGCTACCGACCGGTATGCGCGACCCCGACGCGCTCCTCGCCCGTGCCGGCGTGCGCGGCGACCCGGAGCGCGACCAGCACTTCCTCGTCGACGACCGCGTCCTCGATAGGCTCCCCGGCTACCTCCCCGACGACGCCGACACCGCCCATATCCTCGAAATCGGCGGCGGAACGGGCGCCCTCACCGACCGCCTCCTAGAGGTCGGCGACGAGGTCACCGTTATCGAACGCGACCCGACGCTCGCGGCCTTCCTGCGCGAGGAGTTCGCTGACGAAATCGCGGCCGGCGCCCTCACCGTCATCGAGGGCGACGCCCTCGACGTCGACTTCCCCGATTTCACTGCCTCGGTCTCGAACCTGCCCTACGGGGTCTCCTCGGAGATCACCTTCCGCCTGCTGCCCGAGGGAAAGCCGACCGTTCTGATGTTCCAGAAGGAGTTCGCCGAGCGGATGGCGGCAGAGCCGGGAACCGACGAGTACGGCCGGCTGTCGGTGACGGCGGGCCACTACGCCGAAGTCGAGGTCGTCGAGCCGGTGCCGAAGGAGGCCTTCTCGCCGGCACCCGCGGTCGAAAGCGCGGTGGTGCGGACGACGCCTCGAGAGCCCGAATACGAGGTGCCCGACGACGAAGCCTTCATGAAACTGGTGCGGGCGGTTTTCACTCAGCGTCGGAAGACGATGCGGAACGCCGTGCGGAACACGACTCACATCTCGGGTATCGAGAACCCCGACGCCGTCGTCGAGGAGGCCGGCGAGGAACTGATGCGCAAGCGCGCGGGCAACGTGCCGCCGGCGGAGTTCGCCCGACTGGCACGCATCGCCGAGCGCGTCGCATGAGCGGGTCGGTGAGGGTACACCGAGTACCGACGAAAACTTGTCACCCCCGTTCCAACCACCCCCTATCAGTCGATTGACGTGCTATCATGTTCGGACTAACCCTTCTCCAGATATACTGGCGCGCCATCTACCGCATCCAGCTCGCGTTCAACACCAGAACGGCCCAGTACGCGGCGACGGTCGGCGCCGGCGTCGGGTTCGTCCTGTTCATCGCGTTACTCTATCGTGTGGCTCGACCCCTGAAGGACAGATACGACGAGGACGGCGTCGAGATACTGCTCGCGCTGCTGGGGACCATCGGCGCCATTCTCGTGAGTGTCTTCGTCATCGCCGTCTGGCGACAGACGAACCGGCTCCTCCAGACGTTCGGCGAGTTCGGGTTCAGCCCCGAGCGGGGAATCCTCCTGCTGGTGTCGTTCGTCGTCCTCGCGGTCACCTACACGCTGACCCGAATCACGAAGCGCTTCATCAAGTTCGGCTCCGGACGCGTCGAACTGACGCCACACCAGCGGGAACTCGTCCACCATCTCGTCCAGATATTCCTCTTTTTGAACGCCTTCGCGTTCATCTGGTTCCTCTGGGAGTTGTCGTGGGGCGACATCCTACTCGGGGCCGGCGCCATCGGTATCATCGTCGGCTTCGCCGCCCGGAAGACGCTCTCGGACGTCCTCGCGGGCTTCGTGTTGCTTTTCGCCCGGCCCTTCGAGGTCGGCGACTGGGTCTCGATCGGCGACCGTGAGGGCATCGTCACCCAGATCACGATTTATAACACGCAGATTCGGACGTTCAACGAGGAACACGTCGTCGTTCCGAACGATAGCGTCACCGACAGCGAGGTGGTCAACTACTCGAAGACCGACCGCCTGCGGCTGATTACGAAGGTCGGCATCGACTACGAGACCGACATGGCGACCGCGATGAGCGTCGCGACCGACGCGATGGACGGCTGTGAAACGGTCGCCGCCAGTCCGAACCCCGACGTGATTCTCGATTCCTTCTCGGACTCGGCCATCGTCCTCCGTCTGCGGTACTGGATCACCCGCCCGACCATCCAGCAGAAGCTCAGCGCCCAAAACGAGGTCATCCGGGCCGTCAAGGACGCCTTCGACGAGGAGGACATCAAGATTCCCTATCCCCAGCGCGAACTCATGGGCCGGGAGGATACCGACGGCCTCCGGGTTTCGACGGACGGCGACCTCGGGCGCGGGGCCGACCTCGAGGACAAGGACGTCACACAGGCCGTCCGGCAGGTCTCCCGTGCGGACGACGAGCGCGTCGAGGAAGCCGTCGAACGCGTCTCCGAGGCCGACGATGCGACCCTCGTCGAGGAACCCGTCGAGGAGCGGTACGGCGGCGACGGCGGCCCCGACCAAGATGACGAGGACGACGAAGACGGCGAGAACGACGACGCGGAGGAAACCAAAGCCGACGGCGCCGACACGGGAGCCGGCGATGACGCCACCGAGTCCGACGAACCGGAGGACGAAGACGAGTGACGCTTTCGGACCGGCGCGAGATGCCGACGGTGTACGAACCGGCGGAGGACTCCCGACTGTTGGCCGACGCCGTCGTCGACCGCATCGACGCCGACGAGCGCGTTCTGGAGGTCGGCACGGGCTCGGGCTACGTCGCCGCCCGAATCGCCGAGGAGACCGGCGCCCGCGTCGTCGGCTCCGATATCAACCCCGAGGCCTGTCGCCGCGCCCGCGAGGAGGGCATCGAGGCCGTCCGGGGGAACCTCACCGACCCCTTCGCGCGGGATTCCTTCGACGTCGTCTGTTTCAACCCGCCCTACCTGCCGACCCCGCCCGAGGAGGAGTGGGACGACCCGCTGGAACACGCGTTGTCGGGCGGCGAGGACGGCCGCCGGGTCATCCGGCCGTTCCTCGCCGACGTGGGGCGAATCCTGCGTCCCGCCGGCCGGGTCTACCTGCTCGTCTCGACGCTGACGGACATCGACGCCGTCGCGGAACTCGCCGACGACGCGGGGATGGAAACCCGGGAAATCGCCGAAGAATCGTTCCCCTTCGAGCGCCTCGTCACGCTGGAGATTACCCACAAGAATACCTAAGTAGGAAATATTAAACGCCGTCATGGCGTAGCCGAACGTAATGACGGAGGTACTCGCGACGACGCCCGGTCTCTTCCCGCTACCGGACTGGGCCAAAGACGAGCTATCGCATCTGAAAGGCCACCAGAAGGACGACCTCATCTCGGGCGACGAGTCCGACGACATCGTCGACGCCTACGCGACCGCCCGCGAGGAGGTCGTCGACCGGCAACTTGAGGCCGGCCTCGACCGGGTCGGCGAGGGCCAGCTCCGGTGGGACGACATGCTCGCCCACCCGCTGTGTGCCCACGACAACGTCGACACTCGTGGTATCGTCCGCTACTACGACAACAACAACTTCTATCGAGAGCCCGTGGTCGAGGGTGACCTCACGTTCGACGGCGACGTCGCCGACGAGATTGCGTCCGCCCCCGACGTGAATCAGGCCGTCCTGCCCGGCCCCTACTCGCTTGCCGACCTCGCGACCGACGAGCACTACGGCGACGAGGCCGCCTTCCTCGATGCGGTCGCCGAGTTCCTCGCCGACGAGGCCGACGCCATCGAGGGCGTCGAGACGCTCTTCCTGCTCGAGCCCTCGCTCGTCGAGAACGCGCCCGAGGAGGGCGAAGACGAGCGCGCCAGCGAGGCCATCGACACCGTCGCGAACGCCGTTGACACCGACGTCGTCGTCCACACCTACTGGGGCGCCATCCCCGAGAAGCCCTACGCCCACCTGATGGACGCCGACGTCGACGCCATCGGCTTCGACTTCGTCTCGGACCACGAGACGAACATCTACAACATCCAGGAGTACGGCACCAAGGACTCCATCGCGCTGGGCGTCGTCGACGGCCAGAACACGCTGGTCGAACCGCCCGAGGACATCGCCGAACGCATCGAGTGGGTCGACGACAACGTTCCCGCTCAGGCGTTCGACACCGTCTACGCGACGAGCAACACCGAACTGTTCTACCTCCCGCAGAACAAGTTCGAGGCAAAACTGGACGCGCTTGCCGACGCCACCGAGGAGGTGTCCCTATGACTGCCAACCTGCTTTCCAATACCCGCGAACAGTTCCGCCCCGCCGACCACCCGACCGACCACTTCCTTTTGACGACCGTGGTCGGTTCCTACCCCAAGCCCAAGTGGCTCAACCGCGCGAAGGAACTGAAGGAAGACGACGACCACGATTTCGACGAGGACGACCTCGATGAGGCCCTCGACGACGCGGCCCGTCTCATCACCGACGAGCACGTCCGTTCGGGGCTCGACGTCGTCGTCGACGGCGAGATGCGGCGCAACGAGATGGTCGAGTACTTCGCCCACCGCATCGACGGCTACGAGTTCAACGGCCCGGTCAAGGTCTGGGGACACAACTACTTCGACAAGCCCTCCGTCGCCGACGAGGTCGAATACGACGAACCGTGGCTCGTCGACGAGTTCGAGTTCACCACCGGCGTCACCAACCGCCCCGTGAAGGTCCCGATTACGGGCCCCTACACGCTCGCGTCGTGGTCGTTCAACGAACACTACGACAGCGAGGAGGAACTCGCCTACGAACTCGCCGACCTCGTCAACGAGGAAATCGAGAAGCTCGTCGAGGCGGGCGCCCGCTACATCCAGATCGACGAGCCCGCGCTCGCGACCACGCCGGACGACCACGCCATCGTCGGCGAGTGTCTCGAGAACATCGCCGAGGGCATCCCGGAGGACGTCCGTCTCGGCCTCCACGTCTGTTACGGCGACTACTCCCGTATCTACCCCGAGATTCTGGACATGCCGGTCCACGAGTACGACCTCGAACTCGCCAACGACGGCTACGAACAGCTCGACGTCTTCAAAGAACACGAGTTCACGAAGGACCTCGCGCTGGGCGTCGTCGACGTCCACACCACGGAGGTCGAATCCGTCGAGGAGATAAAGGAGAACATCAAGAAGGGCTTCGAGGTCGTCCCGCCGGAGCGGCTGACCGTCTCGCCGGACTGCGGCGTCAAGCTCCTGCCCCGCGAGGTCGCCTACCAGAAGATGGAGAACATGGTTCAGGCCGCCCGCGAGGTCGAGGCCGAACTCGACGCCGGCGAAATCGACATCGGCTACGCCGGCGAGTAACGGCGTCACCACTCCCGATTTCGAGCGTGACCGACCGGAACTGAACGAAAAAGACCGCGTTATTCTTCGACCGCTACTGCGTCAGCCTCGCCTTCTTCCTCGCCGACGAGGAGGGCGTCGACCAGCAGCGTGACGACGCCGGTCACCGCCAGCAGGACGCCCTCGATGCGGGTCAGCGAGACGAACCAGTCGCTCGGTTCGAGGTCCTCGGGGTTCTCGTAGCCGACGAGGACGAAGCGAGTGAGGTAGTCGATTGCCTTCTCCGGGAAGGCGGCGACGAAGCCACCGTACACGACCGCGAGTACGTTCCAGAACATACCCGAGGCTACGTGGGGAGATGATAAAAAGCCGGCCGTCGCGGCCGAGAAATTACTCGTAGAGCCAGCTCTCGTCGTTGCGCTCGTAATCGATGAGTTCCTCGTCGTCGAAGAACAACTCGATTTCGCGCTCGGCGGAGCCGGGTTCGGTGTCGGAACCGTGGATGACGTTGCGACCGAGGTCGATACCGAGGTCGCCGCGGATGCTGCCCGGCGGCGATTCGGCGGGGTCGGTCTCGCCCATCATGCTCCGTACCTGTGCGACCGCGTCCTTGCCTTCCCAGACCATCGCGAAGACGGGACCCGAGGTGATGAAGTCGACGAGGCCCTCGAAGAAGGGCTCGTCGGAGAGGTCCGCGTAGTGTTCGCGGGCGTGGTCGTCGTCCAACTGCATGAACTTGCCGGCGACCATCTTCAGGCCACGGTCCTCGAATCGGGAGACGATTTCGCCGATGAGGCCGCGGTGAACGCCGTCCGGCTTGACCATGACGAAGGTTCGTTCGCGGTCGGACATCTACGCCTCGACCTCCTCTTCGTCTTCCTCGTCGCCGTCGTCCTCGGAGGCTTCGGACTCCTCGTCTTCCTCGTCGTCCTCGGCGTCTTCGGCCTCTTCCTCGGCGGCTTCGAGGTCGGGCGTCTCGTCGACGTCCTCCTCGGTTTCGGCGTCGGCTTCTTCTTCAGCCTCGGCCTCTGCTTCCGCTTCCTGCTCTGCTGCCGTTTCGGCGGCCGACTTGGCTTCGGCCTCGGCGGCCTCGCCCGCGCCGCCCGTCCATTCGAGGTCGCGCGGTTCGCGACCGAGGTCCGAGTTCTTCTCGCACTTCGCGGAACAGAAGTGCGTGATACGGCCGCTGTTAGCGACGTACATCGTGCCCGTTCCGGGCTCGATGTCGTCACCGCAGTAGTCACAATCTCGTGTCTGTGGCATGGGTTACTGGCCTCCGATGGAGTCGGCTTCGCGAGCCGTCTCGCGAAGCTGGAGCACGTCGCCGACGCGCACCGGTCCGAGGACGTTCCGGGCGATGATGCGGCCCTGATTTTCGCCCTCCTTGATTCGGCACTTGACCTGCATGGCTTCGCCGTGCATGCCGGTCTTCCCGACGATCTCGATTACTTCGGCAGGGGTCGCGCCGTCCCCTTCTTCTTCAGCACTCATCCTTGGTCACCTACCGGAGTTCCTCGACTTTCTCGGCGATGTCTTCGACGTCGGCCTCGGCCTCGCCGGCGTCGACGATGGCGGCGGCGGCGCTGCCGACTTCGAGACCGGCGGCGTGGCCGATGTCGTCCTGTTCGCTCACGAAGACGTACGGAACCTCCTTCTCGTCGGCGATCTCCGGGAGGTGCATGACGACCTCTTCGGGGCTGACGTCTTCGGCGACGAAGACGAGGTCAGCGTTGCCTCGCTCGACGGCTTTGGTTGTCTCGTTCGTCCCTTTCTTTACCGAACCGGTGTCCCGGGCGACCTCGAGGGCCTCGATGGCGTCCTCTTGGAGGTCAGCCGGCACGTCGAAATCTACGTATACTGACATTGGTTTGTAGCACTCCTCCTACGCGCGGGCTCGCGCTCCCCCGCCGTCGAACCGTACCGTCGTGGGGTCGCCCCACGACGCGGTTCTCGTGCCCCGACGGCACGCGTTTGTCCTGAATCCGGCTAGGAGCATCACAACCCCGCGTAGGCTGTACTCCTTCGTACTGCACCACCGCATAAAAGCGCTTATGAACTGACGCGTGCGTGCGAACCGTCGGCAGGGAATGCGTGGAAACGTATCACAGTAGGTGGGGGCGTATTAGGCAAACCGAAAATAAATATTTTTGAATAGAGAAATATCCTTTATTTGTCGAAAACACTTAAGTTGGTTGCGCTCGTATTTTTCCTCGTATGAGCACCCAAAAATCGGTCCGTCGTCAAGCCGGGAGTATCGAGGAAAGCGAGGCGCTCCGCCTCGATGCGGACAAGGCCGAACAGATCGTCGAGGCGCTGAACACCGACCTCGCCGCGACCTACGTCCTCTATCATCAGATCAAGAAACACCACTGGAACGTCGAGGGCGCGGAGTTCCTCGAGGTTCACGAATACCTCGGCGAGGTCGCCGCCGACCTCGAAGAGGGCGCCGACTTGCTCGCCGAACGCGCACAGGCCATCGGCGGCGTCCCGCTATCGGGCGGGGCGAACTACGAGGAGAAGGCTCCCTTCGACCCCGAGGGCGACGACGTCTACGACATCCGCACCTCGCTGGAAAACGACATGGAGGCCTTCGGCGTCATCATCGAGTCCCTCCGGGACCACATCGCCCTCACCGACGACCTCGGCGACTACGCTACCAACGAACTCCTGCGTGAGACCCTCGAGACGGTCGAGGAACACGCTCACCACCTCGAACACTACCTCGAAGACGACACGCTCGTCCTCGAGTCGGCGACCCAGTAAGCAGAGCGGACGTTTTTTCGAGCTTTATCGCTCGATGTCGACGGTGTAATCGGTCGCGAGCCACCCGTCGCTGTTGTCCGGTTCGGTAAAGACCGTCTTTTCCGGGGAGGTCGAATGAACCCGGAGACCGACCGCCGTCTCGTCCTCGTGGGGAGTTGCTGCCATTACCACCTCCTCAGCGCCACGCCCGCTAAAAGTTTTTGGTCGGCCTAAATCTCGACCCACTCGCTCGTCTGCCCGGATTCGGGGAGGTGCCACTGCTGGTAGGTCGCGTGTCCCTGCCCGTTCAGTTCGACGACTGCGTCGACGGTATCGAAGAGTCCGGACGGAACGGCGTCGGCCATCGCCGGCAGGTGGAAGTGGACGACGGAACCGGTATCACGCGCGATATCCCGGACGGTATCCAGAAACGAGACGAGTGCCGGGCGGTCGACTCCGTCGATGAGTGGGCGAAGCGAATCGAAGCAGACCCGTACCGACTCGGCGTCGTCGGCCGCCGCCCGCATCGCCGATTCGATGTCGGCCGAGAGCATCTCGGTGTCGAGGGCCGACGTCCTCGTGGTGTCGCTTTTGGCGCTTCGGGTCAGCACCGGCCGCTCGATGACGGCCGCGGCCTCCGATGACTCCTCCTCGGGGCGGACCATCCGGTCGGTGCGGACGAAGACGTGCTCGTGGTCGGTATCGCCGAGGAACCGCTCGCAGGCGTCGGCGTGGGCCGTCGTCGCGGCACCGACGACCAGCACAGTCCCGCCCTGCCGCTTCAGCGAGGCGAGTCCCTGCGCGATTGCGGCGTCCTCGGGCGGGGAGCGGTCGAATTTCATTCGGTCTCGTCGTGAGATAAAGGGCGGCCGTCGTATAAACGTTCGGCCATACGATTTTGGGCGTTCCGGCCGGAGTGGACGTATGGACGACACAGAGACGGACCCCGAGGCCGGCGAGGATCTCGCCGATGCCGCCGCCGACCTCGCCGACACGCTGGAAGCACTCCGGGCGGAACTCCGCGAACCGCCACGCGGGCCGCTCGGCCTCCCGCGGCCGCCCAGCCCCGGAGAACTGCTGGCGCTGACCGAGCGGTACACGATTCCGGCGCTCGTCAGCACCCTCGAGACGAGCATCCGCCTGCTGGAACTGCTGGCGGCGGCCATCCGTCTCGCACAGGGGCGGTCGGTCGACCCCGACACGGAGGCCCGCCTGTCGGCCAGCGAGTTCGCCGTCTCCGGCAGTCGAGAGGGCGTCGACCGACTGGCGGCCGCGAGCCGAACCACGCTCGAACGACTCGACGACGCGCTGGCCGACCTCCAGGCGGCCACGACGGACGGCACGCCCCGGAACCCGGAGGCCGAGCGCCTGCTCGAACAGGCCCGGCAACTCCGGGCCGAGGTCGACGACCGGCTCGCCGAAATCGAGTCCGCCGAACGACCGGAAGCCGAGACCGCCGAGCGGACGGCCATCGACGTGGACAGCGAAGCAGAGACGGAAGATACCGACGAACCGGCGCGCGGGACGGCGGCTACCGAGGAAGCCGACGAGACGGCCGCCGACGCGGTCGACATCGACGCCGAACTGGCGTCCCTGAAGGAGGACGTGGATGCCGACGATGACGGGGAGGAAACTCACAACGACACGTAAATTTATACACTCGACGGGTGTCGTGGTATCACATGTCAGCTGACGACGGTAACCGGCTCCGGTTGTTCCTTCGAGAGAGCGTCCAGCCGCCGATAGCAGAACAGCAGGACCGCCTTCGCTCGCGGCTGGAGCGGGCCATCGACCCCGGTCGGCTGTCGGTCGTTCACCATCCGGCGCGGCTGCCGCGCGACGGCGACGGCGAGACCCTCGAGTGGTACGAGCGCGTCCGCGAATGGGCGTCGACGACGGAGGCGTCCCTGTCGCCGTTCTTCGAGAGTCGGTCGGCTTACGACCCGGACGTCGACGACGTCCGAGAGATGGTCTCGCTGCCGGTGCTGTGGCTCGTCGTCTCGGATGGGGCGTCCGTCCGGGCGGCCTACCCACACGTTCAGGAGGCCGTCGTCCCGGTTTCGTCGGCCATTGCGGAGTTCGAATCGGCAGATGCGTCCTCCCGGGCCAACGACGCCGCCGACTGACCCTATTCGGTCGGCTGGAACCGGTAGCCGTCCCACTCCTGGCTTTCCGGTTCACGGATGCCGGCCTCGGAGTCCCGCAGTTCCTCACAGTAGACCGGTTCGACGGTATCGCCGATGTCCACGTCCTCGGTCGTCAGTTGTCCGAGCGCACGTACGGGCGTCCCATCGACATCGAACTCGACGATGGCGAGCGAGTTCGGCTCCCGAACCCCCGGCGGCGTCGAATAGGAGGTCGTCCACGTCACGACCTCGGCGGTGTACTCGCTCAGGTCCACGGTGTCGACCGGTTCACTGCCGTCTGGGCCGACCGGATGGCCCGGATACGTTATCGACCCGTCCTCGTAGCGGTAGGCTTCCATCGTCATTGTCCTTCCTCCATGATGACCGTGGTTACGCAGTTGCCGAAGCCGCCGACGTTACACGCCAGTCCGACGTCGGCGTCGACCTGTCGGTCGCCGGCCTCGCCGATGACCTGTTTGTATATCTCGTAGCCCTGTGCGACGCCGGTCGCGCCGAGCGGGTGGCCCTTCGATTTCAGACCGCCCGAGGTGTTTATCGGCAGTTCGCCGTCGCGGTCGGTCTCGCCGTCTTCGACCGCCTTCCAGGCTTCCCCCTCCTCGGCGAACCCGAGGCCCTCCATCTGGAGGAACTCGAGGATGGTGAACATGTCGTGGAGTTCCGCCACGTCGATGTCGTCGGGGTCGAGGCCGGCCATCTCGTAGGCCTGCCGGCCGGATTCGACGACGCCCCCCATCGTCAGCGGGTCAGCGCGCTCGTGGACGACGTGGGTGTCGGTCGCTCCGGCGACCCCCGAGACGACGGCGTAGTCGTCCGCGTACTCGTCCGCGCGGTCGGCCGGACAGAAGAGCAGCGCCGCCGACCCGTCGGTGATGGGACAGAAGTCGTAGAGGCGCAGGGGGTCGGCCACCAGCGGCGACTCCATGGCCGTCTCCACGTCGATTTCCTTGCGGAACTGGGCGTGAGGGTTCAACGCGCCGTTGGCGTGGTTCTTGACCGCCACCTTCGCGAGACTCTCCCGCGGGGCGCCGTGTTCGTCGAGGTACTTCCGGGCGGCGAGGCCCGCAAACGAGGGCAGCGTCACGCCGTGTTTGTACTCGACTGGGTGAGTCAGCGAGGCGATGACGTCGGTGGATTCGCCCGTCGTCTTGTGGGTCATCTTCTCGCCGCCGACGAGCAACGTCATGTCGCTGGCGCCGCTGGCGATGGACTGCCACGCGGCGTAGATGCCGGCGCCGCCCGACGAGGAGGTCTGGTCGACCCGCTTCGTGTAGGCCGGCATCGCCGCGAGGTCGTGGGCCAGCGCGTTCGGGACGCCCGTCTGACCCTCGAACTCGCCGCTGGCCATGTTCGAGACATAGAGGTGGTCGACCTCCTCGGACGACACACCGGCATCGTCGAGGCAGGCCTCGCCCGCCTCGGCGAGCAGTTCCCGTATCCAGCTATCCCGCTGGCCGAACTCCGTCATCGAGGCACCGATGACTGCTACGTCTGGCATGGGTGGAACTGTTCGCGGGCCACCCTAAGCGTTCGGGACCGGCGCCACCGTCGGACGACCACGGTCGTGTGGCGTGCTATCACGACTACTCCGCGAGCGGAAGGTATTTTTGGCTTGCCTAAAGAATAGCTAGGTAATGACTGCTATCGCGTCGGACCGGGCACCGCTCGGAGGTGAGCCGCGTGTCTAGCGGCTCGGCGAACCTACAGAGTGCCGACGTCGACCTCTCGGTCCCCGAGACCGAAACCACCGTTCTGGAACTGGATGGCATCGAGAAGTCCTACAACGACACCAACGTCATCGGCGACCTCTCGCTTTCGGTTCGGGACGGCGAGTTGCTGACGCTTCTGGGGCCGTCCGGCTGTGGCAAGACGACGACCCTCCGCCTTATCGCCGGCCTCGAACGCCCCGACGGCGGCATCGTCCGCATCGACGGCGAGGCCGTCTCCGGGCCGACCTTCGTCGCCCCCGAGGACCGCGACGTTGGCGTCGTCTTTCAGGAGTTCGCCCTGTTCCCCCACCTGAGCGCCCGCGAGAACATCGCCTTCGGTATTCAGGAGTGGGACGACGAGGAACGCGAGGCCCGCGTCGACGAACTGCTGGAGTTGGTCGGCCTCAAGACCCACGGCGAGAAACATCCCGAGGAACTCTCGGGCGGCCAACAACAGCGCGTCGCCCTCGCGCGGTCGCTGGCGCCCGAACCGAGCGTCCTCCTGCTCGACGAACCCTTCTCGAACCTCGACGTCGACCTCCGCGTCGAGATGCGCGAGGAGGTCCGGTCGATTCTCAAGAAGGCCGGCGTGACCGCTATCTCGGTCACGCACGACCAGGAGGAGGCCATGTCCATCTCCGACCGCGTGGCCGTCATGAGCGAGGGCGGCCTCGAACAGGTCGGCACCCCCGAAGACGTATTCCAGCAGCCGAAATCCCGCTTCGTGGCCGGCTTCCTCGGCCACGCCTCCTTCGTCTCCGGGCGCGTCACGGAGGGGTGTGTCGAGACGGGCGTCGGCTGTGTCCCGCTGGACCGCGTCAACGGCCTCAGCGAGGAGTACATCGGCTCGCAGATCGACCTCATGGTCCGGCCGGACGACGTGCGCGCCGAACCCGCCGAACCCGCCGAAGCCAACGGCGAGGTGGTCCATCGGCGGTATCTCGGCCCGACCGTGCTGTACCGGGTCGAAATCGACACCGGCGACGTCGTCGGCTGCATGCACAACCACGCCGACGAGGTGTCACTGGACGAACCCGTCTTCGCCAGCCTTGATGCGGACCACGAACTCGCGTGGTTCCCGCGCGGCGAGCGGAAGATGGCCGACGGCGGCCAGTAAGAACGAGCGAATCAGCTCTTTTCGGACCAGTACTGCCTTCGACTACCGTAGGTCGGCAGCGCCGGGTTCGATTTCCTCCCGGTGTCGGGTCTCGGGAGCGGCGTAGTCGGTTCGTGGCGGCCGGTCGAAAGGGCGCCGTTCGGCGCGGTCGCCGCCGTCGGCGTAGATGGTCGGCGTTTCGGTCGTGGGCGATTCGGGGACGAGCGGTGCGTCGTGGGGTTCGAATGGCTGCATGGTTCTGGTGGGTTGGCAGGGGAATACTCGAAAAGCGATGCTACTCGGAAAATCAGGGGCGTACGCGTACACGTACAGTGGGAAGCATCGCGTACCCAACCCTCATACGGCATTGATAATAAACGTTCATGCTAGTACGGATTTCGCCGGTTGCCGGTCGTCCACAGGCACGCCGTCCCGTCAGTCCTCGGACGGCGGGTAGATGACGATTTCGCCGTCTGCGGCTATCGTGACGTGGTATTCGCCGAGCGGGAAGGTGACCGACCCCGTACAGCGCTCGCTGCCGGGGATGGGTGCAAACAGCTTTTCGAGGCCCTCCGGGTCGATCTGTTCGTACAGCGGTGGAAGGTCAAGGCCGTCGCAGTCGGCCGCCTCGCAGACCGCATCGTGGACGGCCGTCGACAGCGACCCGGGGCTACTCCAGTTGTAATTGGTCCGGTAGACCCCGGATGCGGGGTCGTATTCGACAGGGTCGCCGTCCTCCGTGCTCACGACCGTCCCTCACGGATGCAGACACCTGAACCTTTGGTCTGGAGGGAAACGCTCAATACTGCCGGCCCGTCGAAGCCGAACGTGAGTCTCACGCTCGCCTTCGAGTTGGCAGCCGCCCGACGGCTCGCCGCCCCCGAAGGCGCCGTCTCCGACGCCAGAACGTGGAGCGAGAACGTCGGCCTCGTGACCGATAAGCCCCCGTACGTCCTCACGAAATTCACCCGGGACAACTACATCCGCAACGATTTCGAACCGGCGACCGAACCCGCCGCCGAAACCCTCGGCCACCTCCTCGAACACTTCGAAACCGACCGGTTCGTCTTCGTCGCCGCCGACGCCCGAACCGCACCCAACGGCTGGGAGTACCGACACATCGGGACCGCGGCCGACGAAGCGGACTGGGAACTCGTCGACGAAGTCGACCAAGAAGATGACGATGACACGGGCGCGCACGCCTCGCGCGAGCGCGACGACTGGCCCTGACCTACACTGCCCGGAAGGCCAGCACCGCGGCCATCGCCACGGCCAGCGAGACGAGGAGGTTGTTCGTCTTCCACGCGACGACCGCCGCCAGCGCCGCCGCGGCCCATTCCGGCGGGCCCCCGTTGGCCAGTTCCGGTGCCACGATGGCGACGATGATGGCCCCGGGAAGCGCTTCCAACCCGACTTCGGCGCGGTCGCTCAACTCGATGTGACCGAGCAGCCACAGGCCGCCGACCTTCGTCGCGTAGGTGATGACCGTCATCGCCGCGATAACCCCGACGACGAGCGGGTCCAACTCAATCACGGCGGATCACCGCCACGAGACTGCCCGCGAGGCCGCCGAGGAGGATGTACCACCGTCCCGGTAGCGCCTCCGCGCCGACGATGGCGATGCCCGCGGCGACCAGCCACGGCGCGAGGTCCTCGCGGCCGTGCCAGAGCCCGACGGCGATGACCACGAAGATGGCCGTCAGGACGAAATCCAGCCCGTACCGCTCGGGGTTGCCGACCGCGGCGCCAGCTGCGGCCCCGAGCGCCGTCGTCGCGACCCACAGCACCCAGATGGCGAGGCCGGCACCCAGCAGGAACGCCCCGCGGCCCCCACCGGACCGGAGGTCCGCGATGGAGAGCGCCCAGCTTTCGTCGGTGACGAAAAAGAGGCTCCCGTAGGACTGGGCCGGCGAGAGGTCCTCGAACCACGGCCGAAGCGACGCGCCCATCAGCACGTACCGGAGGTTGACTACGAGCGTCGTCACGACGATGGCGACGACGGGCAACGGTGCGTCCCACAGTTCGACGGCGATGAGCTGGGACGCCCCCGCCAGCACCGTCGCGCTCATCAGCGTCGCTTCGGCGACCGAGAGGCCGGCCTGCCGAGCCAGCACGCCGAAGGCGATGCCGTAGCCGCCGACGCCGACCGCGACGGGCAGACAGGTCCGAAAGCCCGACACGACGCCCGACCGTTCGAAAGAAACCGCCATACGAAGGTATCATCTAGCCTCCTGTTTGGGTGTTGCGTGAGTGTGGAACGCAATATCGTGATCGCTTCGCAGCAGTTCGGCGGCGATTGGTAGATGCCGGAGAGCAGACTCGAAACATCCGAAATCACCCCCTACTATGTCGTGTTTCGCACATCTCCGAAGGCCGCCATTCGATATATCAATATATGATTTATGAGTTCGGCACACGGCAGATGGTGAATCATAGGTTATCCAACTATTCTAATTTGATATATACTATACCAACGATCTCGAACGTTTCGAGTCTCGCTAGTAGACACGTTACACCTGCTTCGATATCGCCACACTCGCTGTACGAGGTGGCCACCGGTCGGCAGCACGTCGAGTCCTACACCCGCTTCTGAGCCCCCACGACTCCCCCTGGACTCGCTTCCGGAACATCGAGGTGAGATACCTCCAAGGAGGGCGCTGAGCAGGCAAGGACGGAGATATGGATATTTCTGCAGCCATGGCCAAGACGCCATCAGACGGGCATAGAGCACCCATATAGACGAGGGGCGAACGGCCACCTACCCAATTCATTTCAATCAGCCCCAACGCAACCGAGCCCCTCCGAACCCACAATCCACGCATTCACCCGGATTCAAAACCACACACGAGGCGCAGGAGACGAGCTCATTAGTGGCCCACACGGTCAAACTCGAATTCCTCTTGAAGAACTGTTCGCGGCCGACACCTGACTGAAGCCAGAGTCCGACCCGATAATCTGGGCGGCATAACTGGCGCAGCAACTACGGAAACCTTGGACGATCAGCCAAGTAGAATTCTGTTCTCTCATCACCAACAATTCTGCCAAATTATTATCACCGACTCTAACCTATACTCTAGAATTAAGAATTATATTCGACGATAAGTAGTCCGATGCCACCCAAATCAGACATCAGTTTCGTGGATAAGAGTCTTTATCGTCGTGTCTGACGTAAATTGATAATCCCCCCGTTCGATGGGCAGACCATGAGCAGCGACGGCGAGCGCGTCTCGGTTCAGACCTACGTGTCGTCGAACCAACGAGAGTTGTGGCGCGAAGAGGCCGAGGACCTCGATATGAGTCAGGCCGAGTACGTTCGGACGATGATTCAGGCCGGACGGCGGAGTTTCGACCTCGATTCGGGCCGTTCTTTAAATACCAATCCCCGAAACCACGACGAACCCGCTTCTTCCCATGCTACCCCCGGGGTCGACGGGCTAAAAGACCGTGTCCTCGACGTCCTCCGAACGGAGGAGTTCGCCGATTGGGACGCGCTGTTGGCCGGCGTGACAGACGACATCGAAGAGCGCCTCGAGGACACCCTCGACGAACTGCAATCCGAGGACCGGGTTCGCTACTCCGGTCGCCACGGCGGATACACGGTGGTCGACGATGGGCGTTGAGGAACAGGTCGCCGACCCGGCCCCCGAGGACCCCGTGGCCTACTTCCTGCAGGATATGACGTTCCACGGGCGAACCGAACGAACCCGCGAGGCCTACGAGCGCGTGTTGCGCGACTTCGAGTCATTCGTCGTCGGCCAGCGTGGGACGTCCTTGCCGAATGCCACCCAGCGGGAGTGTATGGCGTGGGTCCACTCCCTTCGCGGCGATCTCGCGTCGAGCACCGTCGCCTCCTATGCCTCCTACGTCCACCGGTTTTACGCCTATATGGTGCAGGTCGGAACATTCGATTCCAATCCGATGGCGCTAGTGACCGAGGAGATGGACGAATCCATCGATACGGACCCTGCCCGACGGGAGATATCGGTTATGGAGATGCGAGCGTTCGTCGGCGAATTGGGTCATCCGCTCGAAGGGGCGCTTGTCGGGACCCTGCTGAAGACCGGAATGCGCGTCGGCGAATGCTGTAATCTCGACCTTCGGGACCTCTATCTCGACGATTCGGAGGTTCGGGAGGCCTACGGCGTGGAGCCGCGAGCCGCACTCGACGGCCGCCCGGACTCGATTTACGTTCCGAATGAACCGGCCCGCAGCGAGGTTTATAATGGCGAGGAGCGGACGGCCTCGAACAAACGCAAGCGCGACACCGTGATTCCGGTCGATTCGGAGCTCAAACGCCTGCTGAAGGCGTGGCTGGCGATTCGGCCGGATACCGACTCTCCGGCGTTGTTCTGCTCGACGAGCGAGTGGGGGACGCGGATGACGCCCTCGATGGTGCGGTCGATAGTCGCCGAACGAGCCGGCGAGCGCGGCTGGTACCGAGAGGGCGGCGATGCCGAAGAGAACGTCACACCCCACTACTTCAGACACTTCTTCACCACACATCTCCGGGACAGAACGGGGGATAGAGGCATCGTCAAGTACCTCCGTGGGGACGTCGCGACGGACATCATCGACACCTACACCCACAACTGGGGCGACCGGGTCCGAGACGTCTACGAGGCGAACATCTACGACCTCCTTTGACGAGCGTGGGATAACGCCGTTCCGAGAGCATTCACCCGCAGATTCAGCTTCGTCTCGAATTTTGTCGCTATTATCTGGTCAGGAAACTGTCGCAGCCACAGCTGATAAACCATATATTGATATACAAAATCCGAGTTCGGAGTTCGCTTCAGAAATCGTCTGAAATGGGACGGAGACGCGCTGTATCAGGGAGTCTCGGTTTTTGACGTCGAGACACGAGGTGTATCGGCACTCCAAGCGCGAGTCATGGTTCGTTCATATTCACCACGACGAAGTATCGATTTATGACAGGACATCTAGAGCCCGAGGCGATGCCAGCCGGACGGGCATTGTTTTTCTATGCAGCCACTGTAGATTTGGTATGAGTCGGCCGAGTCCCCCCGAACCGGCGGGGCAGATACCTCTTGGCGTTGCCAAGAACGAGTTATTGGGACTTCCGGAGGGAGATGGGAACCAGCCATGATAGCGTTTCCAGGGGAGTTCTACTGGATCGCAGCGTTCGCCATCGTCGCGGCGCTGGTGAACAGTGCGGGAATCATCGCTATATTTCGACACCGGGAAAGGGCGGAACAGTCGCTTCCCTATCTCATGTGCTTTGCTGCGGGGGTTCTCATCACGACGCCGTTGATTCATGCCCTCCCGAACGCGGTCGAGAACAACGCCGATGCGGGCTTTACCGCCTTGGCCGGCTTCCTCTTCATGTATCTCTCCAACCAGGTGATCAAACGTCGCACCGGGGAGGAGACGCTCGCGTTCGGGGTAACTGCTGCGGAGGGCATCGGGATTCACTCATTGGTCGACGGCGTCGTCTACACCGTCACGTTCAACATCTCGGTGCTGACCGGCGTTCTGGCTGGGACCGGGCTGGTCGTCCACGAATTCGCCGAAGGGGTCATCACGTATCTCGTCTTGCTGAAAGGAGACGTGACGGAACGGACGGCGGCGATGTACGCGTTTTTCATCGCTGCGTTGACGACACCGGTCGGTGCGTTCGTCGCCTATCCACTGGTGAGTGGGTTGGGACAAAGCGAGATGGGACTCATGCTCGGGTTCGTCTCGGGCGTGCTGATTTACGTCTCCGCGGCCCATCTGCTGCCGGAAGCACAGTCCTACGAGACGGAACATTCGATGCTTGCCCTCTTGGTCGGTGTCGGCCTAGCGTTGTTTATCGTGTTCGCGCGGGCGATATGAAACGCGGTCCTTCGTCGAAAGACCGGAGAGCGTACGTCCACTTCGGCCCGTGGCTGCAGAGAGACGAGCGGTTCGCTTCTCCGATGGAGTGGCCGGTTCATCGCGAGGAGGGAACTCGAAGGACACCGGTCTATCCTGTGTGATTACTTCGACGTAGCCACGCCTTGATGAGTTCGTTCACGTTGTGGAAGATGATACCGACCGTAATCAACGTCGTGAGGAGGTAAACGATAAATCCCGGTGGACCGCCGACAGCGCCCCCGAGTAGGCCGCCCGTGATACCGACGACGGTGATTTCAAGCCACGTCATCAGTGTCCGTGATGCGAGTTTGGGCTCCGATGTGTGCGCCGTTTGAGACCGTTCTTCGTTCGAAACGTCGTGGCTGGAGGAGGGTCCGGGAGCGGTCGCTTCACCGGCGTCATGTTCGCTGTCCTCGGTATGTTGGCTCTCGCCGGCAGTCACGATTAGTACCCCTCCCCTGCCTCGATGGGACCGCTGAACGCCGAGTACAGAACGCCGAAATAGAGGAAGATTAGCGGCAGGAGTATGGCGGCGCCGATGGTCATGAGGTTAAGCGGGAGCGTCGAGACGATAGCCGATTCGACGGTCAGCCCGCCCGCCGGGTCGATGGCGGGATACATCAGGCCGGCGACGACGCCGACAAGCGCGAAGACGAGGCCGGCGGCGGCGCCGAAGGCCACGTAGTACCGGTCGCGGTTCGTCGCCACCGCGTAAACGGCCCCGAGAAGGAGCGTCAGGACGACGAGGGCTACCACAAGCGGTGACAAAAGCGCCGCTCGAAGCTGTGGGGCCGCCGCGTACACGTAGCCGAGCGTCAGAACGATCAACGCGAGATACGCGACGAGCGCGCGGTAGCCGTCCGACCGGAGGTCGTCCCGGAGGTCACCGCGGGTCTTCACCCGCAGATAGGCGACGCCGTCGACGACGGTGAGTGCGACGAGAGCCAGTCCGACGACGATGCCCGGAACCGTCACGAGCGTCGTCGCGCCGAGCAACCAGTTCGCCGTGAACATCCCAAGGAAAAACGGGGTTGCGATGCTTCCGACGACGAAGGCCCGGCCCCACCAGCGCGTCCAGCCGTCGTCCTCGCGCTGTTCGTACATCTCGGGGGCGAGACCCCGAAGGATGAGTGCCCCCAGAATGGCGAACATCAACAGGTAATGGCGGCTGAACAGGTTGGCGTAGACCGCGGGGAAGGCGGCGAACATTGCGCCACCGAAGACGACCAGCCACACCTCGTTGCCGTCCCAGAAGGGGCCGATGGCCGCGAGGAACTGCTCGCGTTCGTGTTCGTCCGCCCGGGTGGCAAAGAGCGCGCCAACGCCGAAATCGAACCCGTCGAGAAACAGGAACATCCCGAAGATGAAGAACAGCAGGCCGAACCAGACCTCGGCAAGCGGGAGCCCCCACAGCGGGCCGTCGGCGAGCCAGTGGTCGCTAGTCATCGACGCTCACCTCGGTGGTCGTCTCCGACACTTCGTCGGCCGACTCCACGTCGGGCACCTCGGGTGGGCCGGCCCGGACGATTCGAGCGACGACGTAGAGGTACAGCGTGAGCAGGCCGAGATAGACGACCGCGAAGCCGGCGAGCGTCGCGGTCGCTTCCGCCGAGGTCAGGCCGGGAGAGACGCCGTCGCTGGTCTTCATGACGCCCTGGATGACCCACGGTTGACGGCCGACCTCCGTGACCACCCAGCCCAGTTCGACGGCGAGGATTCCCAGCGGCGTCGACACCATCAGCGCTTTGTGCAACAGGTCGTCTTCGAGGAGTTCCCCGCGCCACCAGCGGTAGGTTCCCCAGACGGCCAAGAGGATGAACCAGAAGCCGAGTGCGACCATGATGCGAAACGCCCAGAAGACGATGGCGACCGGAGGCTGTGGCCCCTCGAACTCCTCGAGGCCCCGAATCGTCGCCTGCGGGTCGCCGCCGCTGGCAAGCCAGGAGGCACCGCCCGGGATACCGATGCCGAAGATGTCCTTCGCGCGCGGGTCGAAGATGTCCTGAAGGCTCGTCGGGAAAGCGATGAGGTACTCGGGGACGTAGGAGTCGGTCTCCCAGATGGCCTCCATGGCCGCGAACTTCTGGGGCTGGGTCTCGAAGACGTGTCGGGCATAGAGGTCGCCGTGGATGACCTGCAGCGGCGCGGTGATGACGAGGGCGATGAGGCCGAACTTGAGCGTCGTCTCCCAGAAGTCCACCTGTTGGGTCCGACGCCCCCAGACGTGGTGCCGGAAGACGTAGTACGCCCCGAGGCCCGCCATGACGAGGGCGACCGACTCGACCGCGGCGTTCTGCATGTGGACGAACATCCAGAAGAAGCGGGGATTGAGATACGCGGCGACGGGGTCGACCAGCAAGACGACCTGCTGTCCGTTCTCCGTGACCAGTTCGTACCCTCTGGGGGTCTGCATCCAGGAGTTGGCGATGAGGATCCAGATGGCCGACAGCCACGTCCCGAGGCCGACGGCGACCGCCGACACCATGTAGAGCGCGTTGCCGACTCGCTCGCGGCCGAAGACGAAGATGCCGAGGAAGGTCGCCTCGAGCATGAACGCCATCATGCCTTCGAGCGCGAGGGGGCCGCCGAACAACTCGCCCGCAGTCGTCGCAAAGGCCGCGAAGTTCGTCCCGAACTCGAATTCGAGCACGATGCCCGTCACCGTCCCGATTACGAACGAGACGGCGAAGATGCGCGTCCAGAACCGCCGTAACTGCTCGTAGATCGGCCTCCCCGTACGAATGTCCTTCCACGTAAAGTAGATGAGGAAGGGCGCAAGCCCCATGCTCATCACCGGGAAGACGATGTGGACGATGGTCGTCAGCGCGAACTGGAGTCGACTTGCGAAGACTGTCTCAAGCATGGTCGAGTGGTGAGGGTGTGACCCAGCGTGTCGCCGGGGGTCCTGACGGTCGAGTGTACAGACGGGCGTTCGCAGCGGCGTACGGGTTCGACTTACGGCGAAAATCAAGTAGCCATTGTGGTGCGTTCGTCGATACCGCCGCTTTGGAGGTGGTTCCCGAGGAGGAATCCACGACGAAGCGACCGCCGACGAGGCCAAACCGGGCCGACCGAGCGTTCATCGGACCCTCTCAGGTCGAGGACAGACCCCTCGACCGAGTACCGTCACTGAAAAGCCGATACAGCGTGTCATGACCACGTCCATCGTCGCCCATACGCTCGGCTATCGCAGCGAACAATGATAAAGGTGTGTTGGCACCACACATGGGACGGCGCCGTACGAGAGGAGTCCCTGACCCGCACCCAACGTTGGTAGTGCCGGACGCCCTACCTCCACGTATGCCCAAAGCAGCACCCTTCGAGTCCCACACCGAGCGCTACGAGGACTGGTTCGAGAAATACGACGATGCCTACCAGTCCGAACGGAACGCTCTGGAACGGCTCGTGCCGGCGGCCGGGCGCGGACTCGAAATCGGCGTCGGCAGCGGGCGGTTCGCCGGCCCGCTGGGCATCGATGTCGGAATCGACCCGGCCGACGCGATGCTCGAACACGCCCAAGAGCGGGGCGTCGACGTGGTCAAAGGCGTCGCCGAATCCCTCCCCTTTCGGGACGGCGCCTTCGAGACCGCCCTCCTCGTGACGACCATCTGTTTCGTCGACGACATCCCCCGGACGCTGGCCGAAGCCGACCGCGTCCTCTCGGAGTCGGGAAGCCTCGTAATCGGGTACATCGACAAGGACAGCCCTGTCGGCGAGATTTATCAAGAGACGAAAGCGGAGAACCCCTTCTACAGGGATGCGACCTTCGTCACGACCGAGGAACTCCTCGAAGCGCTCGAAGCCGCCGGCTTCACCGACTTCGAGTTCGTGCAAACGATTTACCAGTGGATCGACGAGCTAGACGGCCCCGAACCGGTCGAGGAGGGGTACGGCGACGGCTCGTTCGTCGGCATCAAAGCCAGCCGATAGCGACGGTTGCCGTGTGGGGAGCGTTCTCCCAGCGGTAGCTACGCGCCGTCGAGCAGGCCGTTCAAAAGGGTCTTTGCCAACCCCTTGTCGAGCGGGTCGTTGGCGTTGCCGCAATGCGGCGACTGGACACAGCCCGGACAGCCGTTCTCACAGGGACAGGACGCGAGCATGTCCCGGGTCGTCTCCATCAGCCCCTCGATGTCCTCGTAGCCCGTTCGAGCGAGCGCGACGCCGCCGGGGTAGCCGTCGTAGATGAATATCGTCGAGGCGCCGGTGTGGGGGTGCAACGGCGTCGACAGGCCGCCGACGTCCCGGCGGTCACACAGTACCGTCGTCGGGAACATCGAAATCATGGCGTGTTCGGCGGCGTGAATCCCGCCGGGCAGGTCGCCGCCGGCCTGCAGGGCCTCCTCCATATCCGGCGGCAGCGCGAAGTAGAGCGCTCGCGTCCGGAGGCTGGTTTCGGGCAAATCGAGTTCCTCGCTGCCCATCGGCTGGCCGCTGGAGGAATCGAACCGCTGGAAGCCCGTAATCTGCTTGCGCATCTCGACGTCGGCGAACCGGACGGTCACGTCCTCGCGCGTATCGAGCGGCTGTTCGGTGAGGTCCTCCTCGACGGTGATGGTCTTGTCGTGGAGGACGCGGGTGAAGTAGTCGGCCCACGTCGTCTGCAGTTGGGCGATGTCGTGAGTGAGGTCCAACTCCGTCACCTCGTAGGTGCGGCCCTGATGGTGATATATGGCGCCGGGGTGGGCATCCCGGAGCGCGTCGTCGAAGGGGAGTTTCGCGATGGTGTCGCCGTTCGGACCCCGCAACTGGATTTCGCGGTCGTCGACCGTCCGGAGGCTCATGTCGTACTGTGGCTGTGGGCCGTCGTTGAGCCAGCGGACCCCCTCGCTCGTTTCGCGGCGCGAAAGGAGTCCATCGTCGGTCAACTGCCCGACCACGTCGGGAAACCGCTCGCCGAAGTAGCGGTCGTCATCCGGGCGGAGCCACGATTCGTCGGCGGCCGACCGGACGTGCGGCGGCATGAGGCGGTCGTTCTCGGGGTTGGTGACGGCCTTCTCGGGGTCGCCCTCGAAGAACGCGTCGGGGTTCGACATCAGGTACTGGTCGAGTTGGTCTTCACCGGCGACCATCGCGACGAGCGACGGGTCGGTTCCACGGCCGGCACGTCCCGCCTGCTGGAAGGACGCCATTCGGGTGCCGGGATAGCCGTCCAGTATGACGGCGTCGAGGCCGCCGATGTCGACGCCCAACTCGAGTGCGTTCGTACTCCAGACGCCGCGGACATCGCCCGACTGCAGGCCGTCCTCTATCTCTCGGCGCCTGTCGTCGGTGAGCGCGGCCTGATAGGCCTCGATATTGCGCGCGAGATCGGTCTCCCCACGTTCGCGGAGGGTACTCGCGCTCTTGGAGGCGTAGCGTTCCGCGGTTTGCCGCGCGCTCGTGAACACGAGCGTCTGGTAGCCCTCCGCGACGAGGTCGCAGAACAGTCGCTCGGTCTCGGTGTGACTGGAGCGTCGGCGGCCGCCGCCGGCCTCGTCGCTACCCCAGCCGCCCTCGTCGTACTCCGGTGGGTTCCACAGCAGCCAGTGGGTCGGGCCGGTGGCGCTGTCGTCGCTGTCGACCAGTTGGATGCCCTCGGGGTCACGGCCCGTCACCGTCGCCGCGTGTTCGACGGGGTTGCCGATAGTCGCCGAACAGCAGATAAAGTCGGGGTCGGCGCCGAACTCCTCGCAGAGGCGGCGGAGACGGCGGAAGACCAGCGAGACGTGACTCCCGAAGACGCCGCGGTACTCGTGGACTTCGTCGACGACGACGGTTTCGAGTCGCTCGAAGAACCACTTCCAGAGGCGGCGGGCGTGCGGCAGGAGGCCGTAGTGGAGCATGTCGGGCGTACACAGCAGGACCGTCGGCTGGCGGTCCCGAACGGCCTCCTTCTCGCTTCGTGACTGCCGGCCGGTGTACTGGTCGACGGTGACGCCGCTGCCGAAGCCGAGGCCGTCGGCGAGGTCCGACAGCGTCTCCGTCTGGTCGTTTATAAGGGCAACCTGCGGGGCGAGATACAGCGTCGTCGCGCGGCCGTCCATCGCCCGCTCGAAGGCGGGGACGGTGTAGGCGAGGCTCTTGCCGCTGGCCGTCTCGGTGGAGAGGACGGCGTCGTCGCCCTCGCGGACGGCGTCGATGGCCTGAGCCTGATGCCGGTAGAGTCGGTCGATGCCGCGGTCGTGGAGGGCGCGTTCGAGGCGGCTATCGACGTCGATATCGGCGAACCGGGGTTCGTCGCCGGGGCGGACCTCGTGGGCGCGAATCTGGTCCTCGTAGTAGGGGCGCTCGCGGAGCCACGCGACGGTTTCGTCCACGGGCGTCGTTACGACTGGGTGGCCCTAACGGTTCCGCCTGCGGTGCGTTCTTCGCCCTCATAAACCGTCCCGTCTAAAGAAGGGCCGGACTGACGTGGCAAAGCGCTATTGGGACTACTCGGATATGGGTTCGATATGCGTTACGTCGAGTTGCAGATACGGCCCGAGGGGCGGCGGTGGTTCCACCCCGTCGACGAACACGTCGCCAACGACCCCGACCTTCGCCACGGGCCGATTCACAACTTCAACCTCCTCGACGACGGAACGGTCGTCCTGCTCTACGAGCTCTACGGGCCGAAAGAGCGCATCGACGACCTGCTCGAAGAACACGGGACGGGGCTGAAACGCGACACGACGGAGGTCTCGGAGAACACGCTCGTCTGGGCGCATCTCGACCCCAGCGAGGTGGTCGGCGACCTGCTGGAACTCACCAACCACTACAGCATCGTCGTCGACACGCCCATCCGTTTCACCGACGACCACAGACTCGAACTCGTGTTGGTGGGCGAACCGTCCGTCATCCGCGAGATGTTCGAGGACGCCCCCGAGACCGCACAGGTGACAGTCGAGAAGACCGGCGACTACCAGCCGAAAACGGAACGCCTCTTTACCGACCTGACCGCGCGCCAGCAGGAGGTCCTCATCGCCGCGCTCAGGGGTGGCTACTACGACGACCCGCGGAACGCGACCTACGACGACATCGCCGAAGCCGTCGGGTGTAGCGCCACGACCGTCGGCGAACACCTCCGCAAAATCGAGCGGCGCATCATCCGGGAAATCGCGCCAGTAAGCGTCTGATAACACGCTCTCTGTTCGGCTTGCCTGTACCGACCGGTATGGGGCACGAATCGGTCACCGGGGTGGCTCGATGTAGATGGTCGGGAGGAACCGATACGTACAGAAGCCGTCGCGCTCAGACCGACCATCTCGAACGACCCGACACGTACCCGGCTGGTACCGGAGGGGTTTTGTAGCGGTAGCAGAGACAATAAGATAGACGGCACGGTCGGACAGCCACCTTTCAATTTACGTGGTTTCCACGTGAGTTGCCGCTGTCTGACCTACCCCGTCATTCTAATACCGAGGAGCGGCCGCTATTCCATACCTAGAAGCACCGAGTCCAGAGCGTCAGGTGCACACTCGTTCTTGCGGTCGATTCAGTCTCGTCATGCTGAATCCAAAACCCCGAGTCGGTCGGTGTTGGGGAGCGATAAAGCGCAGCCGAGAACTACCTGCAATCTATCAGAAGTGCCGTTATGAATACACGGCGCGATTACAGCACGGCCGAAAGTCAGGATACATCATCAGAATCCCTTGAACAGGGAGTTCCAGACCCGTGCTGAAAGCCCGATTATTACTGCCACAACAGTAATTACGATGATAAGAGTTTCAGCCGACCCCAATGTGGGATTGGATGAAAATATTCCAAAGGCCGTGAATAGTAGTACGAATGCTGAAATGGCTCCTACGGCTCTTAGTCGCGGAATGAAATCGCCTATGTCTGACATACTTACAATAAATCCTGATTGCTGAAAAATGTTTTACTGAGAGTGTCTTCAATCAACTGCTGTACTCACTCTCTATCTTGCACACCTCGAAGAAAATCTATCCAGACTGGTAGGACTGACAGCAGTCGATACGCACGTCCTAACGGCTAATTCATCAATAAAACGGTGGAATAGCGGACAGTAAGCCGTTCTATGATACCCGGACGTCGACTGTTACTGTACCGCGGTCGTTTCGACGCCGCCGACGATTCGCTCGGCGACCTCCTGAACGCCGTCACCGCTCTCCGCGGGGTTTTCCAGCAGGACCGTCTGACTCGGGAAGAGTTGCTCGCCGATGCGGAGGCCGTGGTCCCGGGCCGTCGACCCGGTCACCGTCAGGTAGACGCCGAGGCCGACCGAGGCGATGGCGGCTTCCTCCTCTTGGTCGTCGGGGTAGCGGAACTCGATGCCGTCCATCGCGCGACTGCCGAGGACCGCCCGCACGAGTCGCTCGTAGCGCGGCGAGATACAGAGCGGCCCCTCGTAGTCGGCGACGAACTCCCGTGTCGGGTCCTCGCTGACGTCCGGCGTCGAGAGCAGCGTGTGATAGACCGTATCGCCGAGGCCGCCGACGACGCGAACGTCGGTGTCCTTCGGGTCGATGCGGTCGTTGAGTTCGTCCAGACTCGACAGCGGGTCGGCGTCGATGCGGACGACCTCCTCGAGGACGAGGTCGGCGGCGTCGAAGCCGAGCGCGAACTCGTGCTTTCGGAGCGAGCGGAACGGCTCCTCGCGGCCGACCAACTGGAGGTCGTACTCGCCGATGTCGACGGTCATGCTATCGAAGACGACCCGCCGGGGCATCCCGGGGCGGGCGTCCCGCAGAAGCGTGTACTCGGGAGCGTAGGGGTCGGTATCGCTGTACTCGGCCAGTCGGTCGTAGACGCCGCGTTGGGCGGTCTGGTTGTCCTTGGTAATCGCCTTCTCGTAACGGAGCGTCGATGCGACCTCGTCGGCGCGGTCCTCGACGCCCGCGAGCGCCGCGACCCGTTCGAGGACGGCCTCCAGCGGCCGGCCCTTCCGAGGAACGGCGACACGGATCGTCGTCATTATCGGCTTGTTGCCGTCGACGGATAAAACGGAACTGGTTCGGGTGCGTTATTCCGCGTCGTCGCCGTCGTCGCCGCTATCACCGCCACCGCCCAGCGGGCCGAGGGCATTGGCCAGTCGGTCACGCAGTTCCGCGACCTCGCCGATCTGGTCTTCGAGGTCCTCGATATCCGTTTCGAGCGCCTCGATGCGCTCGTCGGCCGCCTCGTCGACGTCCTCGCGGAGTTCCGCGACCTCGTCGGTGACGTCGGCCATCTCCGCGGCGACCTCGTCGATCTCCACCCAGAGGTCGTCGAGTTCGTCCTCGATGCGCTCCTGGGCGGTCTCCTCGAGGTCATCGAGCGCGGCTTCGAGTTCGTCGAGCGATTCCTCGGCGCGGTCCTCGATCTCTTCGAGGCGTTCGGTCCGCTCGTCGAGTTCCGATTCGACGTGGGCTTCGGCCTCCTCGACGAGTTCGTCGACCTTCGATTCGGCCGTCTCGACCGTCTCGTCGAGTCGCGCTTCGGCGTCGTCGGCCAGCGTGTCGAGGCGCGATTCGCCCTCCTCGACGAGTTCGTCGACGCGAGCCTCGGACTCGTCGATGCTCTCTTCGAGTCGCTCGTCGACCGATTCCGCGATGTCGACCGCCTCCGAGGTCCGGTCCTCCATGGCGTCCAGCCGTTCGGTCGCCGCCTCGAAGTCCGCGCGGATGTCCTCGATGACCTGCTGGGCGTCGCCGTTCTCGTCGATGAACGCCTCGAGCGCCTCGCTATAGGCCTTCAGGTCGGCGATTTCGGACTGCAGGTGTTCGATACGGGCCTCGACGCTGTTGTCGACGGTTTCGGCACCGAGGGCATCCTGAATGACATCGAGGTCCTCGTCGTCGACTTCCCCGCTCCGAATCTCGGCGGCCAGCGTCGCCGCGAGCCCTCCTGCAGCGGCCCCAGCGGCGGCCCCAGCAGCGGCATCGTCGTCGACGTCGACGGACGGC
This sequence comes from Natronomonas amylolytica, assembly GCF_037031205.1. Lineage (NCBI taxonomy): Archaea > Methanobacteriati > Methanobacteriota > Halobacteria > Halobacteriales > Natronomonadaceae > Natronomonas > Natronomonas amylolytica. The sequence continues at coordinate 42,636 of NZ_JAYEZM010000007.1, forward strand.
ACCGCCGTCGACGAGTCGTCCGTCGTCGAAGCGTCGTCGGGCGTTTCGTCGTCTTCGACGGCCGATTCGGCCGCCGAATCCGCGGCTTCCTGGCCGGGGTCGGCGAGGTCTATCGATTCGACCGGTTCGTCGTCGGCCTCTTCCTCCTCGTCGGTCGGGACCCGCTCGATGGCCGGTTCCGGGTCGTCCGCCGCCGATTCGCCCTCGTCCGGTTCGGCGATGTCGATGTCGACGCCGACCGGGTCGGACTCGTCGGGTCCGGCGCCGGCTTCGCCCGCTTCCGGTTCCGCGCCGTCGGCGCCGGCGGCGTCGACGACCTCGCCGACCACGTCGTCGGCGTCGTCGAGCGGCGGGTCGACCGACTCGATGTCGGGTTCCGACATGAACGGCCCGGGGTTGTCGGTGTCGGCGGCCCGGAGCCCGTAGACGGTCGTGTACTCCTCGTGCGGTTCGAACTCCCGCTCGAAGACGATCTCCCCGTCCTCGAACTCCCAGAACTCGGCACCGTACTTCGGGTGGAAGCCGATGTCCTCGCCCGGAACGTGGTCCGGGACGGTGTCGTTTAGTTCGAGCGTTACCGGCTCATCGCGCTCGGAGCGAACGACGAAGGCGATAGCTGGCACCGGGAAGTCGTTCGGCTCGAACGACTTCTCGACGACGATTCCACCCCTGGAGACGGTCACGAGGTCTTCGGATTCCGCGTTGCTCATAGTGGGTACTGCGAACGGCCCTCAATAACCCTACTGGGTAACTAATCACTCGTAATGACGCAAAATTTACTTAAATAGACGTGTTATCGCCGATTTCGAGGACCTCCAGCGTTCGCGGGTGTTCGAAACTGCGCGTGTGGTTCCGCAGCGATGCGGGGTCGGCCGTCAGCCCCTTCCACATGTCCCAGTGGGTCGGCAGCAGGCGGTCGAGCCGGAGCTGGTTGGCCGCCTCGGCGGCCATGTTCTCGTCGGAGTACCACTTCGTGTACTTCGGCTCGCGGGTCTGCTTGTCGGGAATCATGCCCGCCGAGCCGAACGCGACGACGCCGAGGTCGATATCGTAGCGTTCGCCGATGTCCTCGAAGCCCTCGCTGGGACGGGCGTCGCCGCCGTGGAAGAACGTGCCCGAGTCGTGTTCGATGACGTAGGAGACGGGGTGGTCGGCGTCGGGGTCGTTGGCGGGTTCGACGTGGACCGAAAGCGAGCCGATATCGAGGGAATCGCCCTCCGCGACCGTCTCGAAGTCGTCGTCGGAAACGTCGTAGTCGTCGGTCCACGCCCGCGCCTTTTCGGCCGAAGCCGAGGGGCCGTAGAAGGTGGCGTCGGTTCCCTCCAGAATCGGTGCCTGCGAGGGGCCGTGGACGTGGTCGGTATGTTCGTGGGTCGCCAGCACGGCGTCGGCCTCGGCGACGTCCTCGGGCGCGAAGGGCACCGGAATCATCCGGACGGTCCGCGGCGGGTCGCCCGTCCCGAGATACGGGTCGATGAAGACGGTCGTCCCGTCGTCGGCTTTCAGGATGAAACCGTTACAGCCCAGATACCAGACCGAGAGGCCGTCGGGGTCGGCGTCTTCGACGGCCCGCGGCAGCCAATCGCCCCAGTCGGAGTGGACGCTCATGGGCGTAGCTGGGAGGTGAACACGCAAAAAGGACGGCGATACGGGGCGGGGCTTAGCCGGTTTTAGTCCTCACAGCAGCCGCCGGCCTTCTGTCCGAAGTCGACCTCCAGCGGCTCGGAGATGATTTCGTTGAGTTCCTGCAGTTTGAGTTCGACCTCCGACTGGGCCTGCAGGTAGTCGGACATCTTGGGCTTCTCGTGGAGTTCCTGCTGGGCCGACTGGAGTTCCCGCAGGTCGTCGTTGGTCGCATCGCCCGTCTGTCGGGCCATCATGAACTCCTCGCGGAGCTGTTCGAACTCGCGAATCTCCTCCTGCAGTTCCTCGTCGGCCTCGACGGCCTGCTTGGCTTCGAGGAACGCCTGATAGGCCGGCAGGTCCGTGATGGCCTCGCCGAGTTCCGTCGCGAGTTCGTCCACGTCGCTGGTAAGGTCGCCTTCGGGGGTCGTCTCGACGCTCATTGGACGCGTTTCGTGCCTCGCGCCTAAAGAGGTGCCGGATGGCTACAACGGTGCCGGAACCGACCCCCACAGGAATCGGGGACACTTCGGAACACGAGCGCCGCCGAGCCCGGGGTATCGAAGCGCGGAGATTAAACGTCCGCGACGGTAATTCGGGGCCAATGAGTCAGGAATCGTCGGAACGAACCGAAGGCGACCTCCGGAACACCGGGATGTCGCTCCGACACGAGCGCACGTGGGATTACGAACTCGACCGCATCGTGGATGCGGTCGAGGAGCGAGAGGCCAGCACCGTCGGGTTGCAGTTCCCCGAGGGCCTCAAGCGACGCGCCCCGCGTGTCGCCGACGACCTGCGGGAACTCCTGCCCGAGGACGTCAACGTCCTCATTTCGGGGCAGCCCTGCTACGGCGCCTGCGACCTCGACACCGAGGTCATGCGCCGGACGGACGTCTTCGTCCACTTCGGCCACTCCCCCATGAAGGAATCGGAGAAGATAATCTACGTGCCCCTCTTCTCGAACGTCGAAGTCACCCCCATCATGGAGGAGTCGCTGGCGGAACTCGCCGACCCCGAGGATGACCCCGCTGTCGGCCTCGTGACGACGGCCCAGCACATGAACAAGTTCGACGAGATGCGCTCGTGGCTCGAAGACCGCGGCTACGAGGTCGAGGTCCGCCGCGGCGACGACCGCCTGACCCACGAGGGACAGGTCCTCGGCTGTAACTACGCCTCCGCGGACGTCGACGCCGACCAGATTCTCTACGTCGGCGGCGGCAAGTTCCACCCGCTCGGACTGGCGATGGAACACCCCGACAAGACGGTCGTCATCGCCGACCCCGTCAATAACGTCGTCAAGGTCGCCGACACGGAGAAGTTCATGAAGCAGCGCTACGCCTCGGTCCACAAGGCGATGGACGCCGAGGAGTGGGGCGTCATCTACTGCACCAAAATCGGCCAGGGCCGCTGGGAGAAGGCCCAGGAAATCGTCGATAACAACGAGAACGCCTACCTGCTGACGATGGACGAGGTGACGCCGGACCGACTGACCAACTTCGGGCTGGACGCCTACGTCAACACCGGGTGTCCGCGCATCACGACCGACGACGGCCCGCAGTTCAAACAGCCGATGCTGACGCCCGGCGAGTACGAGATAGCCGTCGGCAACAAGGACCTCGAGGACCTCGAGTTCGACACGTTCCACGGCACCTGGTAGCGCCGGAGGACTCCCCAAGCGCCCGAAAACGTTTATCGACGGCCGACTTTGGTTTCTCTCGATGCCCTCCACTCGTCGTAGCGTCCTGCTCGGAACTGCGAGCGCCCTCGTCGCCCTCGCCGGCTGTAACGAAACGACGAGCGACGACTACCCAACGGTGACGCCGGTCGACGTCCCGCGCACGAAGGCCGAAGCCCTGCAGGAAGCCGCCGAACTCGACCGGCCGGAGATACCCGGCGCGGTTCGCGTCACCGACGACCACCTCGAGGCGGCAATCGAGGACACCGAACGCCTCATCGCCGACCTGCGGTCGGCGCTGGACCGCGGCGAAGACCTCGACTTGCAGGAACTCGGGCGCCGCCTCCAGCACGAGCCCGAGGGTCTTCCGGAACGCGCCGAAACACAACTCGAGTCCGCCCGTGAGGCGGGTCCCTCCGAGGGGGCCCTCTCGACTATCGAGCGGGCAGTTCGTGACGTCGCGCTCGCAGTCGGCTACCTCGAGGCCCGCCTCGGCGACGTCGACCGGGCGGGAATCGAGGCGGCACTCGATACGGAGGCGGCCGCGACGGAAGCACTCATCGACGACTTCTCCTACCGGGTCGCCGACCCGCTGGTCGAACACCTGCCGACCCTGCGAGCGGCCGAAGCGTCGCTCGACAGGCTCGATGACCTCGACCGGGCACGGGCGCCGCTAGACGAGGCGGACCCCGAACGCGACGAGTTGGATATCGCCATCGGGTTCGCACGGCGCGAACTTGAGGTCCATCGTCGCAATCGCCGGGACGCTGAACGCCTGATGCAGACGGCGACCGACGGGAACCGGCCGTCGCTCCGGCCGGCCATCGACGACGTGTCCTCGGGGCTCCGCGGGGAGGTCGAGTCCATCGTCGAAACCTACGCCGACCGCGACCCGCCGAGCGGCGCCAGCATCGAGGGCGAACTCCGGGGCATCCGCATTCACGTCGGCCGGCGGGGCCAACAGTGGCTCTCGAGGGAGGCGGAACGCGACGCCGAGCGGGTCGGCCCGCTCGGCCAACTGCTCGATATGACCGCGTGGCTCGTCGAGTTCGCGGCGCTGGACGTCGCCGTCACCCGGACGACCGACCGCCTCGATGGCGGCGAGATGCCGACCGACGCCATCGTAGCGGCCAAGCGGGACGCGATCGAGGCCCTCGAACGCGCCGCTGAAGGCGACGCCCTCCAGCGTGAACTCGCCGCTCGGGGCGGTATTCTCGTCCGGTCGGCTGACCGAAGCGCCACCGCGGGCGACGACGCGCGAACGGTCGCGCGGACGCACCTGCTGTATGCTGCGGCCGACGAGTGGGGACGCCGCGCGCTCGACCGCGGGAGCGACCTCGCCGCGAGGTTACAGGCCCAACAGTCATAGGCCACCGCTCGAAAGGAGGTGCCAATGACGACCGCCGACACGGACGGGTCGGGCGAGGACCGACTCGTCGCACTCTATCGGGATTACATCGGGGAACCGGACCGACGTACCGACGTCTATCTCGGCTTCGCGCTGTTCTTCGGCGGCCTCGGCCTCGGGTTGGTCGGCCTGCTGCTGTTCGGTATCGAGCGGGCCGCGCTGGCGGGCGAGGTGTTCTGGCTCCGCGAGATAGCCTTCGCAGCGGGCGCCTTCGGCCTCCCGCTGGTGCTGTTTTCCGTCGTCGTGTTGCTGCCCGCGGACCGCCGGGCGCTGTACGTGGCCGCCGGCGGTCTGGTGGTCACCGTCGCGGCCATCGCCTTCTTCGTCTCGGTGTATCCGAGCGACTGGAACGCCGGCGCCGATTACAGCCTCCGCGGCGTCACGATTTACGCCGTCGGCGTCGTGAGCGTACTGGCCTCGACGGCCGCGGCCCTCGTCAGCTACCACATCGAGCGTGTCAGCGGCGGCCCCGGGACCGCCGCCGAGGACGCCGAGGAGGCGGCCGACCCCGAGGTGACCGACGAGCAGGTCCAGCGGGACATCGACGAGGCCATGTCGAGTACGGAAATCAACTGGGGCGGCGTCGAGAAGGTCGAAACCGAGCGGCTGAACATCACGCCCGACGCCGAACTGGAGGGCGAGAACCTCGACCAGTCCTCGGCGAAGGTCCACCGCTCGAAGAGCGTCGACGACCAGTTGTCGGCGTTGCAGGGACTGAAGGGCGGCGAGAACCGAACCGACACGAGCGACAGCGTCGACGACCAGGCGGCGGCCCTGCAGGAACTCCGCGAACAGCAACGGAAGGAGGCCGAGGCCGAACCCGATAGCCTCTGGGAACGACTGAAGCAGCGCCTAGTCGGCTGAGAGTTCCAGATATCGCGACCCGCGAGCAGGCGAGCGAATTGCATGGGGTGAGTTGGCAAGTATCTTTATTAGCGACCCACCGCCCCATCCAGTATGGCACGCGGCATTGACGTCGGGACGATGAACATCGTCTCGGCCAAACAGGAAGGAAACGAGACGGTCTTCGTATCACAGCGGAACTCCTTCGTCGAGATCGAATACAGCGACATGGCCGAGCGCATGCTCTCCCGCTCGGACGTCCTCCACATCCGCAAGGACGACAAGGTGTACGTCGTCGGCGACGACGCCCTGAACTTCGCGAACATCTTCAACGAGGAGACCCGACGGCCGATGAAACACGGCATCCTCTCCAGCGAGGAGAAATCCGCCATCCCGATGATCAAACTCATCATCGAACAGGTCGTCGGCGAACCCGAACGGCCCAACGAGCGGGTCCACTTCTCGACGCCCGCCGACCCCATCGACTCGGACCTCTCGACGCTGTACCACCAGAAGACCCTCGAATCGTTCCTCGCCGACATGGGCTACGACCCCGAACCCATCAACGAGGGTATGGCCGTCATCTACTCGGAGTTGGCCGACTCGAACTTCACGGGACTGGGCATCTCCTTCGGCGCCGGAATGACCAACGTCTGTCTGTCCTACTACGCCGTCCCCGTGATGACCTTCTCCGTCGCTCGCGGTGGCGACTGGGTCGACGAACAGACCGCCACGGCGACCGGCGAGAAGATCGACAAGGTCACCTCCATCAAGGAGGACGACTTCCGGCTGGACTTCACGACCGATGCCGGCGGCGTCGAGGGCGCGCTGTCCATCTACTACGACAACCTGCTGGATTACGTCATCGAGAACATCGCCCGCGAGGTCAACGAGGAGGACGTCGAGGAGGGCCTCGACGTGCCCGTCGTCGTCACCGGCGGCACCGCGAGCCCGCCCGGCTTCGAGAAGCTCTTCGAGGAGCGCCTCGAAAAGGCCGAGATTCCCTTCTCCATCAGCGACGTGCGCAAGGCCGACGAACCGCTCTACAGCGTCGCTCGCGGCGCGCTCGTCGCCTCCCGAACCGAGGAAGGCGACGGCGGAGACAGCGAGGAAGCCGAAGCCGCCGAAGCCGAAGACTAACCTCCCCTACGCCTCGTTTTCTTCGTCCGTATGTACGGCGCTGTGGCCGTCTAACGCGGCTCGCGAGTCGAAGGTCTCACCACAGACGGTACAGGCGAACTCGACGTTCGTCGAGGCCTCGGTCCCGTTCCCGGTGTCGATGCGGACGAACGCGGGGTCCAGCGGCTCGCCATCGTCGTCGATGAACTCGGGAGTCGGGTCCTCCTCGGTCGTCTCGATGGTGACCGATTCGACGCGGTCGACGTCGTGGAACCGGGAGATGGCGTCGTCCCACGACTCCGGCGCCTCGTACTCCCCGCGGTGTTCGACGGGGACGCCGATGTACCCGCAGGCGGTACAGACGAACGCCTCCCGACCCTGCAGTGCGTACCGCTCCAACTCCTCCCCACACCGGGGACACTCCATGTCCGACACTTGCACGCGGGGTAGAAAGAAAGTATCGCGTGGTTCACCCGCCCGATTCGCGGCCGAGATATTAACAGTGGGAATACACAAACCTATAAGAATTTCTGGTAAGTATTGCGCGACATGACGGACGGAAAGGCGGGCGCGACGCGCCGACGGTTGGCACAGGAGTTGGCGGTCGTCGCCGGGTTCGAGGACCCGCGCGCGCCGCTGGAGCAGTACCACACGCCGCCGGACCTGGCGGCGCACATCGTCCACGTCGCGGACCTGCAGGACGACATCGAGGGCCGAACGGTCGTCGATTTGGGTTGTGGGACGGGGATGCTCGCTTTGGGGGCGGCCCTCCGGGGGCCGAACCGCGTCGTCGGCGTCGACATCGACCCGGCGCCGTTATCGACCGCTCGTGAGAACGAAGGCCGCGTGGGCGCGATGACCGACGTCTCGTGGGTCCGTGCCGATGCGACGCGGGCCCCGCTGTGTCCCGACGAGGACGTGACCGTCCTCATGAACCCGCCGTTCGGCGCTCAGACGGGCAGCGAGGGCGCCGACCGGGCCTTCCTCGAAACCGCCGCCGAGGTGGCCGCGGTCTCCTATTCGGTCCACAACGCCGGAAGCGAGGAGTTCGTCGAGGCCTTCGCGGAGGACAACGCCGGCGAGGTGACCCACGCCTTCGCCGCGGAGTTCGAGATTCCCCGCCAGTTCGACCACCACAGCGAGGAATCCCAGCACATCGACACCGAGGTCTTCCGCATCGAGTGGACGTAAAAAGCCGCTAGCCGACAAGCGTCGCGACGCCTTTCGTCTGCCGGTAATCGCTGTCGAGCAGCGCTTCGAGTCGGTCGATCAGCGCCTGCTCGTCGCCGGCCTCCCAGTCGGCGGGTTCTCGGATGGGGACGACGAGAAAGCCGCGGCCGCGGACCTCTCTGGCGTGGAGCGTCTCGGCGTCGTGGGGGAGCTTTCGCGCCTGCGTCGTGAACTCCTCGAGGACGTACGACAGCGGCTTGTCGCCGACCGGCAGGAGGATGTGGGCGTTCAGCGCCCGGAGTTCGGCGTCGAGATAGCGTTCGAGGTCGGCGGGGTCGCCCGGCGAGAGGTGAAGATAGGAGAGATAACAGTTGTCGAGGTCGGGTTCCTCGCTGTAGGGTTCGGCGGCGAAGCCGACCGCATGGAGGACGCGCTGGAGGCGCTCGCCGGCAAGCGAGTTCGTGAAGGGAACGCCGGTTTCGGCGCCGCCGTGGGTATCCGCGTCGGCACCGATGACGTGGAAATCCGCGTTCGCGTCGCCGTAGCCGTAGACGGCCGGCTCGCCGGGTGCGCGCATTCCGAAGGGGTTCGACACCCGCTCGGTCACTCGTTTCACACCCGCTGCTAGGCGGTCGAACTACAAAAGAAAGCCGGAGGATGCGTTCCGTTATCAGACGACTTCGATGGCGCCCTTCATGCCCTGCGTCCGGTGGGGCTCACAGACGTACAGTTGGATGCCCGTGTTGTCGAAGGACTGCTCGAACGTTTCGCCTTCCGAACTGTAGTAGTCGCTGGTGAAGTCGCTCTCGGAGCCCTCGACGGACGCGACGTTGTGGCTGCCGCCTTCGCCGGTCCATTCCCAGACGACGGTCGTACTCGAGTCGATGCGGATGGCCGGCGGGTCGAACGCGAGGCCGTCGCCGCCACCGACCGAGACGGTCACCTGGTCTTCGCCGGTGTGGTCCTCGATGCTTCCCTCATAGAGGTTCGCACCGTCGAGGTGGTCGGCGATCTCCTGCGGCACGTCGCCGCCACCGCCGTTGCCACCTTCCGTCTCGGTACCGCCGTTACCGTTTCCGTTTCCGCCGTTGCCGCCGTTGCCGTTACCGTCGCCGGTACAGCCGGCAATAGCGCCGGCCGCAACCGTCGCACCGGTAGCCTGGACGAACCGACGTCGGCTGAGTTCTTGCATACGGCTTACCGTTGGGGTTGAAGGCACATAAAAAGACATCTGAGTCTTGTGAACATGGATTGACACCAACATATAAGTTCACTGGCCAAGGGCGGCCCGTCGCCGGTTCGCGAGGGACCGACCGCTTTTGCAATCGGAAGCACAACGGGTAGGCATGAGCGACCTGCTGTATCTCCCCGACAGCGACGACGTGACAACGTTCTCGGCGACGGTCACGGAGGCGACACCGGAGTACATCGTCCTCGATGGCACTTACTTTTATGCCGAAGGCGGCGGCCAGCCCGCCGACCACGGCGTCATCGAGTGGGACGGCGGGCGAGCCGAAATCGGCGACGTTCGAAAGAATCACGGGGACGTTCGACACCGAATCGAATCACTGGAGGGCGAAGTCCCGACTGAGGGAACCACCGTCGAGGCCGAAATCGACGCCGACCGCCGCGGGAAACTGACCCGGATGCACACCGCCCAACACGTCCTCTCGCGGGTCGTCCTCGACGAGTACGGCGCCGAGACGGCGGGCAATCAGGTCTACGAGGACCGCTCGCGCATCGATTTTGAACCGGCGAACTTCGATGCCGACGACATCGCCTTTATCGAGGACCGCACCAACGAGGTGATAGCGCGCGGCCTCTCGGTCACCAAGGAGAACCGGCCACGCGAACAGGTTGAGGCGAACGTCACGGAGGGGCGGGCGCTGCTGGACCTGATTCCGGATTCGGTCGACCCGCTTCGAGTCGTCGAGATAGAGGGATTCGATATGTGCCCGTGTGGCGGCACGCACGTCGACTCCCTCGACGATATCGGCCGCGTCGAGGTCATCGACGACACCTCGAAGGGCGCCGACGTCCACCGCATCGAGTTCGAACTCGTCGATTAGGCGTTCAGCGACTCCATCGCGGCGGGGTTCTCCCAGAGTTCGTGGAGCGTGCCGGCCGCGAGGAACCGGGTCGGCGCGGTGACCCACTCGCTGGTGGCGGGGTCGTCGGGTGCCGGACAGTCGGTCGTGTGCCACCACGCGACGTAGCGGCCGTCGTCGAGACGCGCGGTCGGGTAGGCCTCCGTCTCGACGAGGATGTCGATGCGGGTGTCGGCTTCGACGGCCGGGACCTCCGTCTCGTCGGCGTCGAGACTGACCTCTATCGGCACGCTATCCGCCGGGTCGGTCTCTATGGGCGACATTGTCGGGGAGGGAACCTTGGCCGACGAACTACAAAAAGCCCCGTCGGGCAGGCGTCTGACGTTTGGGGAACCCGAACGGGCCGACTCATACGGATTATCGTAGTCTTTTACCGGTCATCGTCAGTGCGCATCGGCGATGACCGGTAAATCGTTACAGGAATCCGTATCAGGCCGGGCGAGACTGCAACCGCGCGACGTAGGTGGTGAGGTCCGTCGTCGTGATGATGCCGATGACGCCCTCCGTCTCGTCGACGACGGGGAGGTGGTGGACGCCCTGTTCGAGCATCAGGTCGGCGGCCTCCTCGATGGGGGTCTGTGCGGTGGTGGTGACGACATCGCTGCTCATGTAGGACGAGACCGGCGTCCGGTCCTTGGGCTTCCGCTCGCTGACGATGCTGACGAAGTCGGTCGAGGTGAGAATCCCCTCGAGACCGTTGTTCTCGTCGACGACGAGCACCGACCCGATGTCGTTGTCGATCATCAGTTCGGCGGCGTCCTCCACGAGCGTGTCGGGCGAGACCGTCTTCAGTTCCGAGGACATCAATCGGGCGACGAAGATATCGTCCATCATACCACTCTTCTGTGTCGCCGAGTGTTAAGCATTATCAATGTTGCAAGACCCTCGCATACCGGATGCGGAGGTGGTTCTTAAGCCGTCGGGGATGGAAATCGGCGTATGCACCTCTCGGTCGAGTCGATCGATATCGGCACCAAGCGCCCGGTCGTCCTGCTCAACAGCGCCGACGCGGAGACGCTGGGCGCCCACGCCCTCGACCGCGTCGAGATACGCTGGGACGGGACCACCGAGGTCGGCATCGTGAAGATTACCGACGAACTGGTCGAGGCGGGAACGCTCGGCGTCACGCACGGACTCAGGCGGCCGCCGGCGGACGTCGAGGTAACCACCGCGCCGCCGCCGCGTTCCGTCGAGAGCATCAAGCGAAAACTCGACGACGAGGAACTCGACGACGTGGAACTCGAAGCCATCGTCGCCGACATCTACGACGACCGACTGTCGGACCTCGAACTCTCGGCGTACATCTGTGGTGCCCACACGAACGGGTTCTCCCTCGAGGAGACGAAGGCGCTGACCGAACACATGTCCGCGGTCGGCGAGACACTCGACTGGAACCAGCCCATCGTCGCCGACAAACACTCCATCGGCGGCGTCGCCGGTAATCGCGTCACCCCAATCGTCGTCCCCATCGCCGTCGCGGCGGGGCTGACCGTGCCGAAGACGTCCTCGCGAGCGGTCACCTCGCCGGCCGGCACCGCCGATACGATGGAGGTCTTCTGTTCCGTCGAGTTCTCGCTGTCCGAAATCCGGGATATCGTCGCGGACGTCGGCGGCTGTATGGTCTGGGGCGGCGCGGTCGACCTCTCGCCGGTCGACGACAAGATAATCCGGGCCCAGAACCCCCTCTCGGTCAATCCGCCGGGACAGACCATCGCCTCGGTCCTCTCGAAGAAGCAGTCGGCCGGGTCGAGCCACATCATCGTCGACGTACCCTACGGCGAGGGCGCGAAGGTGACCAACCTCGATGCCGCCCGCGAACTCGCGACCGATTTCAAACGCGTCGGCGACCATCTCGGCCTCAGGGTCGAGTGTGCGATTACCCGTGGAACCGACCCGGTAGGCCACGGCATCGGGCCCGTCCTCGAGGCCCGTGACGTCCTCGCGGTCCTCGAAGGGGAGGGTCCCGATGGCCTGCGTCTGAAGAGCCTTCGTCTCGCCGACATCCTCCTCGAGATAACCCGCGAGGACGGGGCCGACATCGCCGACGCCTCGGCGGCCGAACTCCTCGATTCCGGGGCCGCGCTCGAAACGTTCCGTGAAATCGTCGCCGCACAGGGCGGCGACCCCGACGTCTCCCGGTCGGACCTCCAGCCCGCCGACCGGACCGAGACCGTCGTCGCGAGCCGCGACGGCATCGTCACCGACGTTGCCAACCCCAAGGTCAGCGAACTGGCCCGACGGGCGGGCGCGCCGTCTGACGTGGGGGCCGGCCTCGAACTGCACCGGTCGACGGGCGATACCGTCGCCGCGGGCGACGAACTCTACACGATTCACGCCGAGGCGGAGACCAAACTCGGCTACGCCCGCGAGTACGCGGCGGAGAACACCATCGTCCGCATCGGCGGCCGGGACGAGGCGCTCGTCGAGCGAGTATAAAAGGTGGCCGTCCGTCGGTCGACGGGCACAGCGACGACGGGAGCCATCGGCGCGAACGCTTTTGGGCTCCCCTGTCCAACGTCCGTTCGATGAGCTTAGACGATGCTGCCGAGGAACTCGCCTCCAGCCTCGGCGTAGACAAAGCGGAGGTCAAAGAGGACTTGGAGAAGCTCGTCTCGTACTCGGTGCCGATGGACGAGGCGAAACAGAGCCTGCGCCGGAAATACGGCGACGGCGGCGGTGGTGGCGGCGGTGACGAACCACCCGAGACCGACGTGGGTGACATCGAACCCGACATGGGCAACGTCACCGTCACCGCGCGCGTGCTGACGGTCGGCAAGCGCTCCATCCGCTACGAGGGCGAAGACCAGACCATCTTCGAGGGGGAGTTGGCCGACAAGACCGGCCGCATCTCCTACACCGCGTGGACCGACTTCTCGCTGTCGCCCGGCGACACCATCACCGCGGGCAACGCGGGCGTCCGCGAGTGGGAGGGCGAACCCGAACTCAACCTCGGGGAGTCGACGACGGTCACCCTGCGCGACGAACCGCTCGAAGTGCCCTACGAAATCGGCGGGGAACGCGACCTGCTCGACCTCGAACCCGGTGACCGAGGTCGGACGGTCGAGGTGAAAGTCGTCGAAGTCGAATCGAAAACCATCGACGGCCGCGACGGCGAGACCGAAATCCTCAGCGGCGTGCTCGGCGACGAAACCGCTCGCCTTCCCTTCACCGACTGGGACCCCCACGACGAAATCGTGGAAGGCGAATCCGTCCGCCTCGAAGACGTCTACGTCCGCGAGTACCGGGGCGTTCCCTCGGTGAACGTCACGGAGTTTTCGACGGTCGAACCCGCCCCCGAGGTCGACGTCAGCGACTCGGCGACCCGGATGACCGTCGGCGAGGCCGTCGGTGCCGGCGGCGTCTTCGACGTGGAACTGGTCGGCAACGTCATCGAGGTCCGGGACGGCTCCGGCCTCATCCAGCGGTGTCCGGAGTGTGGCCGCGTCGTCCAGAACGACCAGTGTCGGAGCCACGGCGAGGTCGACCCCGAGGACGACATGCGCGTGAAGGCCATCCTCGACGACGGGACGGACACCGTCACCGTCGTCCTCGGCCGCGAGTTGACCGAGGAGATCTACGGTGGCACGCTCGAAGAGGCCTTAGAACACGCTCGCGATGCGATGGACCGCGAAGTCGTCGCCGACGACATCAGCGAAAAACTGGTCGGCGGCGAGTACCGCGTCCGCGGGGCGCTGTCGGTCGACGAGTACGGTGCGAACCTCGATGCCGAGGCGTTCGCCGAGAGCGACGACGACCCCGAGTCGCGCGCCCGCGACCTGCTGGCGGAGGTGGGCGCATGAGCGACTCCGGCCCCGGCCGGCGGGAGGTCGCGTACAGACTCTTCGCCGCCGAGTTCGACGACGCGGAGTTCTCCTACAGCGAAAGCGACGAGGAGCGCGCGCCGAACTACGTCGTCACGCCCACGGGCGCACGCGTCAACCGCCTTTTCGCGGTCGGCGTCCTCACGGAAGTCGACGACGTCAACCCCGAGATGGTTCGCGGCCGCATCGTCGACCCGACCGGCGCCTTCGTCAGTTACGCCGGCCAGTACCAGCCCGAGGCGCTGGCCTTTCTCGAACGTGCCGAGCCGCCGACCTTCGTCGCCCTCTCGGGGAAGGCTCGAACCTTCGAACCCGACGACGGCGACCAGATATACACGTCGGTCCGGCCGGAATCGGTCAGCGAAGTCGACGCCGAGACCCGGGACCGCTGGGTCGTCACGACGGCCGAACGGACCATCGACCGCATCGGCGTCATGGCTTCGGCCATCGAGGCCGAACTGAGCGGCGACCAGTTGCGCGCCGCGCTAATCGAGGAGGGCGTCGACGAGCGCCTCGCAGACGGCGTCGCGCTCGCGCTGGATTACTACGATACGACGCCCGCCTACCTCGAAGCCCTCCGGGAGACCGCTCTCGATGCCGCCCGCGTCGTCGCGGGCGAACGCGAGGAGGTCCGACGCCTCGATGTGTCCCCGAGCGAGGGGATGGGCGATGCGAGCGACCTCGCGACGCTCGACCTGTCGGGTGCCCCCTCGCCGTCGACCGCGGCCGCCGCGGCCGGCGTCGACGAGGAGGGCGCGGTCGAAGCGACGAGCGAACCGGAGGCCGGAGCGGAGCCGGTCGAGGAATCGACCGAGCCCGATACCGACGAGTCGGCCGAAGCCGAAGCATCCGAACCCGCCGACGAGACGGCCGAATCGGACGTCTCCGAGACGGCTACGGAAGCCGAATCGGCCCCGGAAGCGGAGCCGGAACCCGAACCCACCGAAGAAGCCGAACCCGAACCGACCGACGCGACGGCAGGAACCGAAGCCTCGGAATCGGTCGAGAAACCCGGTGAATTCGAGGCCGACGAGGAGGTCCGCGAGGAGGTCGAGGAGGAACTGGAGGACTTCGACCCCGGGGAGTTCGACCTCGACGAGGAGACCCGCGAACAGGTCGAGGAGGAGTACGGCACCGAGTTCTCGACGGCCGACGAGGTCGAGGAAGCCGACATCGAGACGCCGGACGCTGAAACTGACGTCGAGGAAGGCGGCACCGAACCGGAGGCGGAAACCGCCGAATCAGAGTCGCCCGAAGCGGCGGCGGGAGGAGAACCGGAACCCGAGGCCGAACCCGATGCGGAACCGGCCGAGGAAGCCGTACCGACGGCCGACACCGGCGAGGTCGACCTCGAAGACGCCGTCATGGAGACGATGGAGGAACTCGACGAGGGCGACGGCGCCGACCACGACGAACTCGTTGACTCGCTCGTCGAATCCCACGGCGTCGCCGCCGACGAGGTCGAAGAGGCGATTCAGGACGCCCTCATGAGCGGCCGGTGTTACGAGCCCTCGGACGGCACGCTCAAGTCCATCTGAATGATAGAGCCGGTGCCCGGCCAGCCGGCCGCAATCGCCGACTGCGGGTCGGAACGCGCCCTCGTCGTCGCCGACTACCACGCCGGCATCGAGGTGGGCCTCCGCCGGGACGGCGTCGAACTGCGGAGCAACGCCGAGACGCGGCGCGAGCGTCTCCTCCGCTTGCTGGTCGAGACCGACGCCGACCGCGTCGTCTTTTTGGGTGACCTTGCGGATGCCATCGGCGAACCGACCGGCGCCGAGCGCATCGAACTGGAGACGCTGTTGAAGACGGTTACCGAACGCGTCCCGGTCACGATAACGAAGGGCAACCACGACGGGAGTATCGAGGCCGTCACTGATGGGATATCCGACGTGACCGTGGTCGACGGTCCCGGAACCCGAATCGGCGACGTGGGGTTCTGTCACGGCCACACGTGGCCCGCCGAGGAGGTTGCTGCCGCACCGGCGCTGTGTACCGCCCATGAACACCCGCAGGTCCGACTCGAAGACGAGGTGGGCGGCAGTCGCACCGAGCGCGTCTGGCTCCGGGGCGGTATCGACCCCGCGGGATTTCCCGACTACGACGCGGTGGGCGACCGGATGGTCGTCTGCCCGGCGTTCAACGACCGCTCGGGCGGCACCTTCGTCAACGAAGCCGACGGCTTTCTCTCCCCGTTTCTACCCGACGGACTGGCCGACGGCGAGGCCTATCTGCTCGACGGGACGCGTCTCGGCTATTATAAGAGTATATAAAACGAGCGGCCTCAGGCGTGCCGCTGGAGGAACGAACCCACGCGGGCCAGCCCGTCGACGAGTTCCTCCTGCGGGAGTCCGAAGCCGATGCGGAACCAGTCGGGGCGGTCGAAGGCCTCCCCCGGCGCGAGGACGACCGATTCGGCTTCGACGAGGCTCCGACAGAAGGACTCCCCCCCGGCGAATCCCTCGGGAACCTCGACGAAGGCGTTGGTGCCGCAGTCGGGGGCCGACCACGAGAGGTCGTGTTCCTCGAGGAACTCGACGACCACTTCCCGGTTCGCGGCGGCGTGCTCGCGGTTCTCGGCGAGTAGTTCCTCGCGGCGGTCCCACGCCTGTCGGGCGACGTGCTGGCCGAACTTCGAGGGCGAGATGGTGGTGTAATCCTTCCAGTTCTCGACGGCGGCGACGACGGCGGTCGGTCCACAGAGCCAGCCGAATCGGAGACCGGCGAGGCCGAAGGACTTCGAGACGCCCGCCGTCGAGATGCCATACCGGCCGAAGCTCGCGACTGGCGGCATCGGGTCCTCGTCGAGTAGGCGGTAAACCTCGTCACAGAGCAGGTAGGTGCCGTTGTCCGCACAGACCTCGTAGAGAGCGCGCATGGACGCCTCGTCGTGGGAGCGGCCGGTGGGGTTGTTCGGGTTGTTGACGACGACGAGGTCGGTGTCGGGGCGAATCGCCTCGGCGACCGATTCGACGTCGAGGGTCCAGTCGGGGTCCGAGAGTGGGACGTCGGTCGTTTCGGCGAGGGCGGCGGGTATCGCCGAGAGCGACCCGTAGGTCGGCGTCACGACGACGGCGTGGGAATCGACCACGGAGAGGAAGGCGAGGAAGTTGGCCTCCTGTGTCCCGCAGGTGAAGACCGTCTCCTCGGCGCTTCGGTCGTGGTGGGCGCCGATGGTCTCGCGGAACTCGGGGTCGCCGGCGGTGGGGATGACGTAGCCCAACTCCCCGGGGTCGGTATCGAAGCGGCCCGCGTCGAGGGGGCGAACGCCGCTTTCGGCGAGCATGATGTCGGCGTCGGCTTCCACCTCGGCGAACCAGCGTTCGAGGGCGAACGGTTCGATGCGCATATCGGAGGGTCGGCGGGCGGCCTCAAAAGGGCGCCGTCCGAGGCTCGGGTGCCCGACGAGCGCGGAAACCACTCGTTACCGCCGCGTCTCGACGGGTAAGCTGGATGTTACAATGGCTATCTCCGGCGTAGCTGGGGCCATGAGTCACCGCGAACCGGCCGTGGGAAGCGGTCCCGGATTCGACGTGATGGGGTTGTGGGCCATCGCCCTCCTCTGTTTCGGCGCCGGCGACGTGGTGACGACGACTGTCGGCCTCCGGCTTGGAGGTGTCATCGAAGTCCAGCCGCTTGCCGCCCAGCTATTCCGCTATTCCGCCCTCGGGGCGATGCTCGGCCTGAAGGTAGCGGTCTTCGGAGGATGCTACGTCCTCTGGAGACGCGTTCCGGAGCCCCACTGCGTGGGTGTTCCGCTGGGGTTGGCGACGCTCGGGGTGGTCGTCGTCGCGTGGAACGTCCACGTACTGGTCCTCGCGGTGGGCGTCTAGTCCTCGTCCTGCCGTTCGCGCATGGCCTGTCGCGTGAACTGCGGCTTGGCGCGGATGCCGCGGCGTTTGCGGAACGAGCGCCACAGCAAACCTATCAGGAGCGTCGACCCGGCCGCCGCGACCGCCGTCGCTTCGAGGGTGGCAAAGGCGTACAGAACCGTCGTCGCCAGTAGGCCGGCCGACAGCAACATGCCGAGAACGAGCCGTTTGGCCAGCTTTTCGAGCGGTTGGTCGTTTTCGAGTTCGACGCCGACGCTTACGTCACCGCGGTCGACCCGGTCCAGCGTGGATTCGAGTTTCGGCGGGACGCGAACCAGCGATTCGCCGAGGTGCTGGAGTTCCTCGCCGCGGCCTTCGAGGTAGCCGCGGGCGCTTTCCTCGAGGACGCCCTCGTCGCGGAGGTAGTCGGTGGCGACGGCGATGAAGTCGAAATCCGGGTCCAGCGTCACGCAGACGCCCTCGACGACCGTCGCGACGCGCAACACCAGCGCGAGGTTCGGGGGCAACCGCAGCGGGAAGTCGTAGATGGTGTCCTCGACCTGCTCGATGATCTGCTGGACGCGGTACTGTTCGATGTCCTCGCCGCGGGCGTCGGCGATGGCCAACTCCATGACGTTGGACATGACCTCGCGGTCGGCCTCGGGGCTGAGCGTCCCCATCTCGATGAGCGTATCGAGGATGGCGTCGGTGTCCTGTCGGGCGACGGCCAGATAGAAGTCGACGATCTTCTCCTGAATGAACGGGTCGACCCGGCCGGACATGCCGAAGTCGTAGAAGACGATGGTTCCGTCGTCCTGGACCGCGAGGTTGCCGGGGTGGGGGTCGGCGTGGAAGACGCCGTCGTCGATTATCATCTGGAGGTAGACGCGCTGGAGCGTCTTCGCCAGTTGCGTCCGGTCGACGCCGAGGTCGTCGAGGTCGTCGAGTTCCGATATCTTCGTCCCCTTCACGTACTCCATGGTCAGCACGCGACGGGTCGACAGCTCCGAGAGGGCGACGGGCACGCGGACGTTGGGGTTGTCTCCGAGGTTCTCGCCGATCTCTTCGAGCATGCGGCGCTCCCGCTCGTAGTCCATCTCCTCGCGGATGGTCTTCTCGAACTCGTCGGCCAGCGTCTCCAGCGAGAACGAGCGCGTCTCGCTGACGAAGCGCATCAGGACCGGCAGCGACCAGCGGATGACCCGAAGGTCGGCCTCGACGAGGTCCTCGATGTTCGGTCGGCGCACCTTGACGGCGACCCGTTGGCCGTCGAGTTCGCCGACGTAGACCTGCCCGAGGCTGGCGCCGCTTATCGGGTCGGTGTCGAACTCGTCGAAGACCTCCTCGACGGGCCCGAGTTCCGCTTCGAGGACCGTCCGACTTTCTTCCCACGGCGCCGGCGGCACGTCGTCCTGCAGGCTCTCGAACACCTCGATGTACTCGGGCGGCAACACGTCCGGCCGCGTCGAGAGCAACTGCCCCAGTTTGACGAACGTGGGGCCGAGTCGGACCAGCGAATCCAGCAGCGATTCGGCCCGCTCGCGTCGCGTTTCGGTCGAAACCGTCCGGCTGGGCCCGAAGAGGAGGTATCGGTTGCGGTCACGGGCGTAGGCGAGCAGCAGGGGGAGGAACTGGTAGGCGACGACGAAGAACCGTCGGTAGGCGCGCAGCGTCACGGAAACACCTCACGATTCGGCGTGGTCGTCCCGGTTGCCCTCGACCGCGTTTCCCGACTCACGAGACGGGGATGTGCTGGCCGTCCTCGTCGGCCGATTTCGGGAGGCGAATCGTGAGGACACCTTTCTCGACGTCCGCGTCGGCGCCGCCGCCGGTCACGTCGGAGGGCAGCGGGAGTTCGGCATCGAGGAACAGCGACCGCTCCTCGGTGACGTACCGGAACGCCCGCGGCACGTCCTTCTCCCGTCGGGCTTCGATGCGAAGGCGGCCGTCCTCGAGGCGAACGTCGACGGTGTCTTCGGTCGCCCCCGGAAGGTCGATGACGAGCAGATAGGCTTCGTCGCTCTCCAGCAGGTCGGCGAAAACCGTCTCCGGGAGCTCTCCCAACGCCTCGCGAAGTTGCATGGGCACCGCTAGGGTCGCTGGAGCGTTAAAATCCTCGGTGGCGGACAACGACACGATTCGCCGCGGACCCGCCGCGCGTCGGCGAGTCAGCCATCGACATCCCCGGAAGACACTTATAACCCCATGACAATTATTAGCATGATGGCTAGAGCCAGTCGCCCGATGTCGGGGGCTCCACGTGGCCCCGTCATTCACAACGAGGGACCGTCGACGGCGACCGTTCGGATCGTCGTCAGTGCGGCGGGCGTATCGACGGAGACGGTCAGGCTCGCCCCCGGGGAGACTCACGCGCTCGCCGAACCAATCGAGTCGGCCGTCGAGGTTCACACCCACGACGGGATGGCGACGGCGTCCGGGGGCGACGACCCGCTTTTCGTCGTCCGGGACGGCAGCGTGATGGTCGCGCCGAACTGATACGGATGACGGCGGCCGACGCGAGAGTCGGCGTGCTGCGGAGTCACCCTTTTTCACCCCTGCATCCCCAGTGTGGGGTATGAGCGACGTACGCGAATCGGGGTTCAAAGAGCGGACGCGGGTCGACGCGGCCCGCGAGAAACTGCTCGATATCGCCCCGATAGACCGAACCGAACGGGTGTCCCTGTCGGTCTGCGATGGCCGAACGCTGGCGGCACCCATCGATGCCGCCCGGAACGTGCCCCACTACCCGCGGGCCGCGATGGACGGGTGGGCGGTCCGCGCCGAGGACACCTTCGGCGCCTCCGACCGCTCGCCGGCCGTCCTGCGTCCCGGCGATTCAGTCGGGCCCGATACCGCGACGCGGGTCCACACCGGCAGTGAACTCCCCGAGGGTGCCGACGCCGTCGTCATGGTCGAACAGACCGAGCAACTCGCCGGCGAACTGGAGGTCTTCGACGCCGTCGCCGAAGGCGAGAACGTCGCGCCCGTCGGCGAGGACGTCGAGGCGGGCCAGCGCCTCTACGAGGCCGGCCACCAGTTGCGACCCTCCGACCTCGGCCTGTTGAAGGCGACCGGCATCGACGAGGTCGATGTCGTCGCCGAACCCGAGGTCGCCGTGATTCCGACCGGCGAGGAACTCGTCCAGTCCGACCCCGCCCCCGGCGAGGTCATCGAGACGAACCGGTTTACGATATCGCGACTCGCCGAGCGGTGGGGCGCCGACGTGACCCGGCGCAATATCGTTACCGACAACCACGAGGCGCTGCGCGCGGCCGTCCAGCGGGACCTGACCCGCGACGTGGTGGTCACGACCGGCGGTTCGTCGGTGGGCGAGCGGGACCTCATCCCCGAAGTCGTCGACGAGTTGGGCGAGATACTCGTCCACGGCGTCGCACTCAAGCCCGGCCATCCCGTCGCGCTGGGGCGCGTCGAAGACACCACGGTCGTCATGCTGCCGGGCTATCCCGTCGCGGCCATCGTCAACGCCGTCCAGTTCCTGCGTCCTCTTATAAAGTATCTCGGCCGGATGCCGCTGAATCCACCGCCGACGCGGGAGGCGACGTTGTCCCGGAAGATACGGAGCGAACCCGGCGTGCGGACGTTCGTGCGGGTGACGCTGGAGGAAAGCGTGTCGCCACACGACACGGAAGAATCGAGCGGTGAGCACGGCGAACCGCGAGACACGGGTCTCGAAGCCACGCCCACTCGCGCCAGCGGGTCGGGCGTCCTCTCCAGCGTCGCGCTGGCCGACGGCTGGGTCGTCGTCGAGGAAAGCCGGGAGGGGATTCCCGAAGACGAAACCGTCGCGGTCCAAAACTGGGAGTACCATGAATAGAAAGCAGTTCCGCGACCTGGCCGACCCCGAAGAGGCCCACGCGGCCATCGCCGACCTCGACCTCCGGCCCGACGACGAGACGGTCCCGCTGCGAGAGGCGCGCGGCCGCGTCCTCGCCGAGCGGGTCGACGCCGACCTCGACGTGCCGGGCTTCGACCGCGCGAGCGTCGACGGCTACGCGCTCCGCGCCGAGGATACCTTCGGCGCCGACGAAGCCGACCCGAACCGACTCGAGTTGGTCGGCGAAGTCCACGCCGGCGCCGAACCCGACGTGGAAGTGGGCGCTGGCGAATGTGCCGAAATATCGACGGGTGCCGTTCTGCCGCCGGGCGCCGATGCCGTCGTTATGGTCGAGCGAACTGACCGAGAGGACGATACCGTCCTCGTGCGCACCTCGCTCGCGCCGGGCGACCGCGTGATGTTCGCGGGCGCGGACGTGGCCGCCGGGGAGCGCGCACTCGGGCCCGGCACCGTCCTGACGCCGCGGGAAATCGGCCTGCTGTCGGCGCTGGGCGTCGACCAGGTGGCGGTTCGCGGCAAGCCCACGGTCGGCATCATCTCGACGGGCGACGAGTTGGTCCGGCCCGGCGACTCCTTAAATAGCGACGCGGGCGAGATTTACGACGTCAACAGCTACACGACCGCGACGGCGGTCGAAGAGGCCGGCGGCGAGGCGAAACTCTACCCCCACGCCGGCGACGACTACGAGGCGATGGAGTCGGCCCTCAGGGAGGCCGCCGAGGAGTGTGACCTCGTGCTCTCCTCGGGGTCGACCTCCGCGTCCGCGGTCGACGTTATTTACCGCGTCGTCGAGGAGACGGGCGAACTCCTGTTGCACGGCGTCGCGGTCAAGCCCGGCAAGCCGATGCTCGTCGGCCGCCTGAAGGGCTCGGCCTACGTCGGTCTGCCGGGCTATCCCGTCTCGGCTTTGACCATCTTCCGGACGTTCGTCGCGCCCGCCATCCGTGAGGCCGCCGGCCTGCCCGACCCCAAGACGGCGACCATCGAGGGCGCGATGGCGGTCCGCGAACGGTACAGCGAAGGCCGACTTCGGTACATGCCCGCCGGCCTCGTAGAGGACGGTGAGGGGAACACGCTCGTCTACCCCGTCGACAAGGGCAGCGGCGCGACGACGAGCCTCGTGGAGGCCGACGGCGTCGTCGCCGTCCCGCCGGACGTGGAGTATCTCGACGAGGGCGAACGCGTCGAGGTCCAGTTGTTCTCGACGGAGGTGCGCGCGCCCGCGGTCTTCGGCGCTGGCGAGGACGACCCCGCGCTCTCACGGGTGCTCGATAGCGTCGACCGACCACGGTATCTCTCGGTCGGCGCGCGGCAGGGCCTCCGCCGGCTCCGGGACGGCGTGACGGACGTTGCCGTCACGACCGATGAGATGGAACCCGACGGCGCGGTCGAGTTGGGCGGCTGGAGCCGCGAGTGGGGGCTGGTCGTGCCCGCCGGCAACCCGCAGGACATCGACGGCCTCGCCGACCTCGTAGACGAGGACGTTCGGTTCGTCAACCGGACGACCGACGCCGGCCTGCGGACGACGCTCGGTAACGCCGTCGCCGACCTCGCCGACGAGCGGGGCGTCGACCGCCACGACCTCGTCGAGGCCATCGACGGCTTCGACTTCGCGGTTCGGGCCCACGAATCGCCCGCTCGGAAGGTGCTTGCGGGGAAGGCCGACGCCGGGCTCGGCCTCCGGGCGACCGCCGAGCGCCTCGGGATGGGCTTCGTGTCCTGCGGCGAGGAAGCCGTCCGCGTTTTCGCTGCCGAAGACCGGGCCGACAAACCCGGCGTTCGCTCGCTTGCCGACGCCGTCGACGGTGCCGAGTCCGTCCTCGCGGACCTGCCGGGGTACGAAGCCCGATAGTCGATACCCGTCCAGGACCGCACGACCTATACTTTTAACGCGCTTCGGCGTGACCGTCCTATCATGTCCTGTGACCACGACCTCGACGCCGAATACCTGCACCCGGGTGACGTCGACATCCTCGAATTCCACGAGGAGAACGATGAACTCCACGTCAAACTGGCGCTACCGTGTCCCGAGTGCAGCGAGGCGCTCGAACTCGATGCGAAAGTCGAGAGCGTCGAAGAAGGCGACTTCGAACTGCCGCTGTCGGACGAACTCTACGACTAACCCCGCTTCTACGACCCGGAAACGAGTTCGTCGACGCGTTCGAGGCGGTGGTCGCCGACGACGCACATCCCGCGCCGTTCGTGGCCGTGGCGCTCGACGTGTGCACCGTCGAGGCCGGCGTTCCACGCCGCGCCGACGTCCTGCGGGCCGTCGCCGACGAGGACGCCCTCGCCGTCGTCGGCGCCGGCGGCGTGAAGCGCCATGTTGACCGGCTCCGGGTCGGGTTTCCAGCCGGTTTCCTCGGTGCAGCAGACGACGGCGTCGAACCAATCGCGGATGTCGAGCGTATCGAGGACCGGGTCGGTGAGGTACTCCTGACAGTGGGTGACCAGCACCGTCGGTTCGTCGAGGTCGCCCACGACGGCCGCGTCGTCGTAGAGGTAGGTCGCCTCGGCGCGGGCCCGAGGGTCTTCCTCGGCGTGGAAGGCGTCCCAAAAGGTCTCGGTGTCGACGCCCCACGCCTCCAGTTGGTCGTTCCGGAAGCCGCCGAGGCCGTGCCAGATGGCGTCGGCCTGCTCGTCGGTGAAGCCGTAACCGATGCGGTCGCCGACGCGGTCGAAGACGTCGTAGACGTAGTCGGGTTCCACGTCGATGAGCGTGCCGTCGAGGTCGAACGCCCAGTAGTCGTATGGCGGTGCGGTCATAGGGGAGATAAATAGGCGATTGGTTGTTAAGTGCTTTCGGGAACGTTGAAAGACAGTCGTCGATTAGTCGATGACTTCTGCGGCGGCGTAGGGTACACCACACCAGTCGGACGCCCTCTTATTCGGCGACGGTCTAGTCGTCGCTTCGGGCTTCGGTTCGGAGTACTGGTAATCTCCGTTTAATCGGGCGGTGTCGCCGACGCGGCAGGCAAGCCGCCAGTACCTACTCCCGGACGTGGACGCGCGAGCCGAGGTACTTCTTGACGACTTCAGCCGCGTCGTCGGCCTTGAAGGCGTCGAGGTGGTCGCCTATCTCGGCCTTTAAATCCTCGTAATACGCCTCGCTGGCCCGCAACTCGCGGAACTCGATGGACCGGACCTCCATGCCGAGGGCCTCCTCGGCCAGTCGACGGGTGTGTTCGTAGTTGTTTATCTCGCCGCGCCAGAGGTTGTCCCGGAAGAACATCCAGCCGTCCTCGCCCGGTTCGGCCGCGGCCTTGTGCATCGTCGTCTCGGTGATAGCTGGGTCGAGCCACACGTCCGGGGCCTCGGCGTCGAGATACAGTTGGACCTTGAAGACGTACTCCGCGTCGGACCCGGAGTCGCCATCTGTGGCGCTGGCCATCAGTCCGCGAGTTCGTTGAACCGCTCGGCGAGGTCGATGTCTTTTTCGGTGATACCCCCGGCGTCGTGGGTCGTCAGGCGCACCTCGACCTCCTGCCAGCCGATGGTCATCTCGGGGTGGTGGAAGGCTTCCTCGGCGAGGCCGCCCGCGCCGGCGGCGAAGCCGACGCCCTCCAGATACGACTCGAAGCCGAAGGTGCGGACGATTTCGTCGTCTTCGCGGTGCCAGCCGTCGGGGAGCTGTGCTTCGATTTCGTCGTCGGATAGCAGGTCGCTCATGGGTGAAGGGTCGCGCGCCGACCCGATAAAACCACGCGCGTTTATAAGCACGTGCGGACCGATTTATACGGGTCGCGCCGAAACGGCCGGTATGACGATGAACGAACTGCCCGACGTACGCCCCGAGGAGGGCGAAGTGGAGACAGCCGAACTCGTCGTCGAGGACGACGTGCTCGTGAAACTGTTCGCGCTCGGCCCCGGCGGGGCCTTCGACCCGCACGTCCACGACGACTGCGAGAACGTCTTCCACCTGCTGGAAGGCGAGGTCGTCGTCACGCAGGACGGCCGCGAGGAGACGGTGACGGCGCCCGCCGTCGTCCACAACACCCGCGGCGTCGAACACGGCGCGCGAAACGAAAGCGACGAGCGAGCCATTCTGACGGCGAGTCTCTGTCCGTTGCCGTGACGCGATAGCGAGCGGGTAGAACCTCACTACGGACCGTTCAAACGACTCTTTGAGCTTCGAGATAGCTTATGCCGTCCCGGTCGAACGGTCGGATATGAACCGCCGAAGCCTCATCGCCGGTGCGGGCGCCGCGCTATCGGCCCCGCTCGTCGGTCGGCTCCCGGTTCCCGCGGGCGCCACTCACGACCGAACCGACGATGGCGCCGACAGCCCCGACCTCGATTCCTTCGACCCGACGGCGGTACGGACGGAACTCGCCGTCGGGAGCCGTGAAGGCGTCGCCGACCCGGAGGCCAACCGACCGCACGGCGTGTCGGTGTGGAACGCGATGCCCGACGTTTCGACCGTCGAGGTTCGCATCGTCGATGTGGCCGACGACCGAGTCGTCCTCGAACTCACCACGAAACTGGCGGCCGACGCTGCCGTCGAGTTCTCGCTGCTGGAGCCGTCAGCCTATCGACTCGACGTTCGAGTGCCGGCGATGGATGCGCGCGAAACGGTCGAGGTTTCGCGGTCGTGGTTCGACTGTAACGGTTCCTCGACGCAGGTCGGCGTCTTCGAGGACGGCCGAATCGACTCCCGAACGGTCACCACGCTGCTGGAGTGTGCGGACGTGACGGTTTCGGAAACGCCGTCGGAGTAGTATTTAAAAACGACAGGGAATGGCCGCGCTCACCCCGGAAGGAAGAGGTTGATGAGGGCGACGACCAGTCCGGCCAGACCCATCCGGACCGCGGCGACGTACCACCGCTGGCCCGAAATCGAGCCCATGTACGCGCCGAAGGTTCCCAGCACGCCGATTCCCAAGCCGACCGCGATGACCGCGGCCATCTCCATCGTGAAAAGGGTGCCCTCGAACACGAACGGCGTCAGGGGAACGATGATGCCGATGATGGGGCCGAGGCCGCTCAGGGTCGCGTGCAGGAGCCGGGCACCCCGCTGTTCCCGCTGGACGCGAGTGTCGTCGAGGTCCACGAGCATCGCCCGTTCGATGCGTTCGATTTCGGCGCGGGTCTCGGCGCGTTCGATCTCCCAGACGCTCCAGACCGCCGACGTGCCGAGTCCGACCGCGGCCCCGAGGCCGATTTTGATGACGGTGATGCCGTCGGGAATCCCCGAAAGCACGGCGCCGACGATGATGCCGATGCTCGTCAGCGTCCCGTCGAACCCGTTCGAGATGAAGTACCGGCGCGAAATCGCGAGGACGTCCTCTTTCCCGAGGAGTCGCCGCAAGCGTCGCCGAATCGAGGACACGGAACTCAGTCCTGGAAGGTGACGCGGTCGGTGACGATGTGCTCCCCGGAACTCACCTGATCGATGGAGTGGACCGCCCCGCCGAGGTTCTCGACGGTCTCCTCGATGGCCGCGAAATCCACGTCAGCGCCCTCGAAGGTCAGTTTGACGTTCTGGACCTCCTTGTCGAGTTCGATGAGCGAGGCCGTCACCGCCTCAACGCTCTCGATCTCGGCGACGTGGTCGGTAAACTCGATTAGCGGCGGGTCGTGCGGTTTCAGTACGTCGATGACGAGACGCCGGACGGGTGCCATACACCGATATGGGTCGGAATCCCCTAAAAACGTCCGTCGGGGGCGTCTCAACGGTCGGCGTTTCCGGTGGGTCCGGCGAACGGGACGAACCGCTTGATAGCGAGGACGACGGCGAGATAGCCGGGGAGCGCGACGAGGAGGACGGCACCGAGGAGTCCCCAGTCGGCGAGGCCGAGCGGCACCGTCCCGAAGTAGTCGGCCAGCGGCGTGTAGAGCACCGCGAGGTGGAGCAGAAGCGACATCGCGACCGCGACCGCGAGCCACGGGTTCGAGAACGTCGGGGTCTCACGGAGCCAGCGGATGACGTACAGTTTCTCGAATTCGAGAGCCACGAAGCCGGTGAACACCATCGTCATGGCATACGGCGTGATGGCCGCCGCACCACCGAGGGTGTAGAACATCAACCCGAGCATGACGGCGGTCGAGACCGTCCCCGCGCCGCCGATGAGCGCGAGCATTCGCCGGTCGATGATTCCCTGTTCGGGGTCCCGCGGGGGCCGCTCCATCACGTCGCCGCTCTGTGGGTCGGCACCGAGTGCCAGCGCCGGCAGTCCGTCGGTAAGCAGGTTTATCCACAGCAACTGGACGGCCGGCAACACGAGGTAGCCGAACAGCGACGCCAGGAAGACGATAGTCACCTCGGCGATGTTCGCACTGAGCAGGTAGGCGACGAACTTCCAGACGTTGTCGAAGATGGCCCGGCCGCGCTCGACGGCCCGCTCGATGGTCGAGTAGTTGTCATCGAGGAGTATCACGTCGCTGGCGTGTTTGGCCACGTCGGTTCCGCGCATGCCCATCGCGACGCCGACGTCGGCGTTCTTCAGGGCTGGGGCGTCGTTGACCCCGTCGCCCGTCATCGCGACGACGTGGTCGTTCGCCTGCAGGGCACGCAGGATGCGCACCTTGTGTTCCGGTGAGGTGCGGGCGAACACGTCGACTGATTCGACGCGCTCCCGGAGGGTCTCCTCGTCCATCTCCTCGATTTCGCGGCCCTCCATCACCTCCTGTCCCATCCCGAGCGACGACGCGATGGCCGCGGCGGTGCGGACGTTGTCGCCGGTCACCATCTTCACGTCGATGCCGGCGCGCCGGGTCGCCGCGAGGGCGTCGGCGACCTCCGCTCGCGGGGGGTCGATCATCCCGACCAGTCCGACGAACACGAGGTCGCTTTCGATGTCTTCTGGGTCCTCGGCGTACGCGATGGCCAGCACGCGGAGCGCGTCGTCCGCGAACGTTCCGACCTGCTCGCGGATGCGTTCGGCCGCCTCCGAGGTGAGGTCGGCCGGTCCGTCGGCGGTCAGCACGCGCGAGGAATTCGAGAGGACGACCTCCGGGGCCCCCTTGACGTAGCCCACGTCGTCGTGGACGGTTCCCATCCACTTCCGCTCCGAGGAGAAGGGAATCTCGTCGGTCCGGGGGTTGTCCTCGCGCAACGCCTCGATATCGAAGCCGTAGTCGTCGGCCGCCGCGACGATGGCTTGCTCGGTCGGGTCGCCTTCTTCGAGGGTCGCGTCGTTGCAGAGCGCGCCGGCCCGGAACAGCAACTCGACCCGTTCGTCCGTCGGCTCGGCCTCGTCCTCCTTGCCGCCGAGGTCGAGGACGGCGTCGTCGACCCACACCTTGCTGACGCTCATCCGTCCCTCGGTGAGCGTCCCCGTCTTGTCGGTGCAGATGACGTCGACCGAGCCCAGCGCCTCGACAGCGGGTAGGCGGCGGACGAGCGCGTTCTCGTCGGCCATCGTTCGCACCCCGAGTGCGAGCGTCAGGGTCACCACGGCCGGAAGGCCCTCGGGGACGGCGGCGACCGCCAGCGATACCGCCGTCAGACCGGCCTGAATGAGGGGCGTTCCCCGGAGCAACAGCAGTGGAATGACGAGTGCAGCCAACACGACCACGCCGAGGCCGAGTCGGCGACCGAGTCCGTCCAGTTCCCGCTGGAGGGGCGTTTCGGTCTCCTCGGTGGCCGCCAGTTCCGCCGCGATGGACCCGACCTCGGTCTCCATCGCGGTCGCCGAGGCGACGGCGACGCCGCGTCCCCGGGAGACGTTCGTCCCCTTATATACCATGCTCGTGTGTTCGGCCAGCGGTGCGTCCGACTCGACCGGTTCCGGGGACTTCGAGACCGGTTCGCTCTCGCCCGTGAGCGAGGCCTCGTCGACCTCGAGGTCGGTCTCCGCGAGCAGTCGGCCATCCGCGGGGACGACGTCGCCGCTTTCCAGTTCGAAGACGTCGCCGGGGACGACGTCCGTCGCGTCGACGTCGACCGACTCCCCGTCCCGGCGGACGGTCGCCGTCGGCGCGGCCAGTTCCCGAAGCGCCTCGAGGCTCTGCTCGGCGCGGTAGTCCTGTACGAACCCGAACACCCCGTTGGCGACGACGATGACGGCGATGAGAACGGCGTCGACGAGGTAGCCGGCCCACACCGAGACGGCCGCCGCGGCCAGCAGGACCCAGATGAGGACGCTGTCGAACTGCACGAGGAAGATGTCCAGCGCCGTGCGCTCGCTGGCCCGGGTTACCTCGTTCTTTCCGTGTTCGTCGAGTCGCTGTCGGGCCTCCTCCGGCGACAGCCCCGAGTCGGTCGTCTCGTAGGCGGACAGGACAGAATCCGCCGACTGGCTCTGTGGGTCTTCGACCACTACTCGACTGTCGCGCCCACGCCTAATGGTAGTTCGGTGGGTGAGGGCGAATCAAGTGTTCCTCGGTCGTCACTTCGAGCCGGCGTCCTGTCGATGAGTGCTGCCGTGGGGGATGGCGACCAACAGTCGGTACCTCGGCGCGACGGCACAACCCGTCACTCGGCGTCGTCGAGGTCGGCCTCGTCAGCGTCGTCGGGTTCCTCCTCGCGTTTCGCCAGTCCGGCAAGGTGGGGTGCCTCCTCGACGATTATCTCCTCGGTGCCAAGTCGGACGGCGCTCTCGCTGCCGGGCAGACAGAAGACGGGGACGCCGTCGGCGACGCCCGCCACGGCGCGGGTGCCGACGACTTTCGTCCCGATATCGTCGTAGGAGAGTGTGCGGAACAGTTCGCCGAAGCCCGGCAGGCGCTTTTCGAAGAGCGGTTCTATCGCCTCGATGGTCACGTCGTCGGGGGTGACGCCGGTCCCACCCGTCGTGATAACGCAGTCGGTGTCATCGCGGGTGACGAAGCGGTCGACCGCCCCCTGTACCTTGTCGTAGTCGTCGGTGACGAGTTCCCGGACGGCCATCTCGTGGCCCGCATCGGTGACGGTATCGATGATGGCGTCGCCGGCAGCGTCCTCGTCGATGTTGCGACTCGACGAGACGGTGAGGACGGCCACGCCCAACTCGTGGATATCGTGGTGATGGTGGTCGTCGTGGCTGTGGTCGCCCGCGTGTTCGTGGTCGTCGGGGGCGTGACCGCCGTCCTCGTCGGGGGCGTCGTCCCCATGTTCGTGCCCATTGTCGGTGGGGTCTTCGGTCATGGGACTCACTGCGACGGCCGCGGTGTAAAGTCCACCGTCCAGTTTGCTTTCTCCGCTAGTGTTTTGCACGGTGCGTACGCAGGGGGGACCATGAAAGCGATATTCTACGAGGAGCACGGCTCGGCCGACGTACTGCAGTACGGCGAATTCCCCGACCCCGAAATCGGATCGGAGGAAGTACTGGTCGACATCAAGGCCGGCGGTCTCAACCACCTCGACGTCTGGACCCGCAAGGGGATGCCCAGCCCGGAGGAAATGCCACACATCCAGGGCAGCGACGGCGCGGGCGTCGTCAGCGAGGTCGGCGAGGACGTCACCCGCTTCGAGGAGGGCGACCGCGTGGTCGTCGACCCGAACGTCTTCTGTGGGAAATGCGAGTTCTGCCGGAAGGGCGAGACGTCGCTGTGTGTCGACTTCAAGATGATCGGCGAGCACGTCCGCGGCGTCCACAGCGAGCAGACGGCGCTCCACGAGGACAACCTCATTCCGCTGCCCGAGGACGTCGATTTCGTCACGGCGGCGTCGGCCCCGCTGGTCTTCCAGACGGCGTGGCGGATGCTCGTCACTCGCGCCGAAATCCAGCAGAACGACAGCGTGCTGGTCCACGGCGCCTCCGGCGGCGTCGGCCACGCGGCGGTCCAGATAGCCGCCAACGAGGGCTGTGAGGTGTTCGCGACCGCCTCCTCCGAGGAGAAACTCGATTACGCGAGCGACATCGGCGCCGACCACCTCATCAACTATGAGGAGGTCGACTTCGACGAGGAGATCAAGAATATCACCGACGGGCGTGGCGTCGACGTGGTCGTCGACCACATCGGCGAGGCGACGTGGGACGGCTCGCTGTCGGTGGCCGCCCGCGGCGGCAGCATCGTCACCTGCGGGGCCACCTCGGGCATCAGTCCCGAGACGAACATCCCGAAGGTGTTCTGGAAGCAGCTCGACATCCTCGGGTCGACGATGGGCACGCCCGGCGAGATGGACGACGTGATGGCGAAGGTCTTCGACGGTACCTTCGAACCGCACGTTCGTGAGGTTTTGCCGATGAGCGAGGTCGAACGCGCCCACGATATGCTCGAAGGCCGGGAGGGCTTCGGCTCCGTCGTCGTCGTCCCGGACAGCGAGTACGACCCCGACTCGTATGAGTGACGGCTACGTACACGAACCGGACGCCGACGGCGACGCGCCGACCGGCGAACCGACGGGGCCGGCGAGCGGTGCGGCCGGCGATGGAGGGCCGGGCCCTGACGAGGAGGCGCACGTCCATCCCGACGAGGTCGACCGGGAGTTCGACTGGCGAGGCTGGACGCTGGTCGGTGCCGTCTTCGTCGCGTTCCTGCTCATCCCGGGAATCATCTACGCGTACCCGTACGCGCCCACGGTGTTCGGCCTCACGTTCTGGGACACCTACCTCGCGTTGCCGATGATTCCGGCCATCGTCCTCGGCATCCTCGCGGTGTGGGCGACGACGCGGCCGTAGCCGGGCGGATTCGGATGGACACGCGGCCGGTGAGGCCGCGCACGCCGTCAGGTGCCCGAACGTTCGCCGACGGCGCCCGGCACCGAACGCTTTTGACCGCGTGCTGTGAGTTGTACGGTCATGCCATCGGCAGTCGATATCGCGGGGTTCGCGGCGGAGGTATCCTACGAGGAGTTGCCCGACGAGGTCCGAGAGGCCGCCAAGCGTCGGGTCCTCGATACCGTCGGCGTCGCGCTCGGCAGCCGCGACGTCGAACCGACCGATGGGGTTCGACGTGCGGTGACGACCAGCACCGGCGCCGAGAGCCGCCTGTGGGGTTCCGACCGCCGGGCCGCCCCCGCCGACGCGGCGATGTACAACGCCGCCCTGGCGGAGGCGGGCAACCGGGCAACCTATCTCGCGCCGACGCTCTCGTCGGCCGCCGGGCCGATACCGGCCGTCCTCGCCGCCGCGGAGACCCGTAGTGCTCCCGGCGAGGAGTTGCTCGCCGGACTCGCGGCGGCCCACGAGGTCCACGGCGAGTTGGCGTGGAACGCGCCGCTGGACGGCTTCCATCCGGCGACTCACACTGCCATTGCGGCCGCGGCCGGCGCCGGCCGCGCGATGGGCTTTCCCGTCGGCAAACTCACGAGCGCCGTCGGCCTCGCGGCGAGTCGCGGCACGCTCGGCATCGAGGAACGCCCTTTCGAACCCATCGCGGTCGGGACGGCAGCCAAACACGGCCTCGAAGCCTGCCTGCTCGCGGAGGGCGGGGTCGTCGGCCCCGATTCCGTTACCGCAGAGGGCGGCTGGACCGACCTCGTCGGCCCCTTCGACCTCGATTTCGACCCCGGCTGTGAGCGGGTTCGTGACGCCGCAATCCGGCCCTACGTTGGCCACCCACACGCACAGGCGGCCATCGAGGCGGCCCTGGACGTCGCGGAGGATACGGCCTTCGACCCCGCGGACATCGACGACGTTTCGGTCGAAAGCTACGCCGAGGCGGTCCCGGAAATCGACGCTCGGGCCATCGCCGCGGCGCTCGTCGACCGCGAGGTGACCGTCCATCCCGGCGAGCGCGCCGACCTTCGGCCCGTCGCCGACGCCGTCGAGATAACGAGCACCGACTACTTCGACGAGCGGGTCGGCATCGGCGAACTCCCGGCCCGCGTGACCGTCACGGCCCGCGACGGCGCGAAACACGAGGCCGAGGTCCAGTGGCCGACCGGCCATCCCGCCAAACCGGCTTCGTGGGGCGTCGTCGAGGAGAAGTTCCACGTGCTGGCCGACGACTACGACGCCGGCCGACGGACGGCCATCGTCGATACCGTCCGCTCGCTGGAGGCGGAAACCGCCGCAGAACTGTCGCGTCTACTGGATTAACCCTGTAGCGGGGCCGTCTCCGAGTCGGCGTCGGCATCGGCCGCCTTCCCGTCGGATTCGGACGCCTGTACGGCGAGTCCGCAGGTACGGACGTACTGTCGGAACTGCGCCCGCGAGAGGCCGGCCCGCCGGGCCGCCTCGGCTTCAGTCAGAGACTCGTTCAGATACATCGCCACCGCGTCCCGAACCCGATTTGTGGACATCGTATTCGATTCCGAATACAATCCGACAGTATGTAAAACTTTTCTCGCAGTTTCGAACGTATCTGACACCGAATCGCTGTAAAGGAAAACGAACGTTTGTCAAAAACATACGGCAATAATTGCAGTCACGGTGTGTGATGAGACAGGAAGCGGGCGTCGAAAGCGACAGGGAGTCAGCAGTATAAAAGGACGGCGTCGGTCGAGTCGTTACTCCTCGGCGAAGTCGCGGCGCATCGCGATCTCGAACCACGGACAGAGGCGCAGTTGGCGATACCACTTGGGGTGCTCGTAGAGGCGCTCGTAGGGAACCCACATCAGGCCCGCGACCTCCTCCTCGTCGGGGTCCATCGAGAGGTCGTCGAGGGTACACTGCAGCACCGAACAGACCTCCCATTCGAGGCCCTCGTTCATGTAGTAGCGCTTGTACTCGAACTTGTCCGTCACGCGGAGGTCGTCGTACTGGTCGGGGGAGATGCCGAGTTCCTCGTCGAGGCGCTCGCGGGTGGCCTCAAGTTGGGTCTGGCCCTTGACGGGATGGGAGGCGACGGTGCCGTCCCAGCAGGTGTCCCAGAGGCGCTTGTTCGGCGCGCGCTGTGCCAGCAGGATATTGCCGTCGCCGTCGAAGACCAGCGCGGTGAAGGCGCGGTGGCGGATGCCGTCGCCGGTGTGGGCGTCGAGTCGGTTGACGAGGTCCTGCTCGTTGTCGTCGGCGTCGACGGCGATGACGTCCTGCAGGGCGTTCTGGTGGTCGAGGCCGGCCTCGTCGCCAGTATCCCCTCCGTTCGCGGGGTCGATGTCGTCGGTGCTCATGCGTCTTGCAATGGGGGTGGCTGTTAAGGCCTCTTCGACTCGCCCCACGCTAGCCGAGTTTCTCGTCGAGAATCAGGCGCGTCTTCGTCGAGACGACTTCGTCGAGTTCGCGAGCGCGAGTAATCATGTCGTTGAGCGTTCCCGTATCCGTAGTATCGGCGACGACGACGATGTCCTCCTCGCCGGAGACCTGCCAGACGAAGTCGACCTCCTTCCAGTCGGCCATCCTATCGGAGATGTCACCGGTATCGACGTCGACGGCGACGCCGATTTCGACCATCGCCTTGACGTTGCCCGTCCGCGTGGCGATAGTGAAGCGTTCGATGACACCCTCGTCGATGAGGCGTTCGACGCGGTTGCGGACCGTCCCCTCCGAGGTGCCGATTTCCTCGGCGATTTCGGTGTAGGGCGTCCGGGAGTCGCGCCGGAGGATGGCCAGTATCTGACGGTCAAGGTCGTCCATCGAGATGCGAGGGTTGCGGCCGGGGGCACTTACCGATTACGAATTTCGTAACTCTACTTCGAACACAAGCGTTAATTGGGGGTATAACATACGCTTCTCGTAATGACGGACGCCTACGTGGCGCTGGAGAACGGGCAGGTCGTCGAAGCACGCGCCCGTGCACCCGGCCGCACTCGCGGGGAACTGGTATTTACGACCGCCTATACGGGTTACGAGGAATCGCTCACTGACCCGAGCTACGAGGAGCAGGTCCTGACGTTCTCGTACCCCCTCATCGGCAACTACGGCGTCCGAGAGGAACGCTTCGAATCCGAGCGCGTCCACCCCCGGGCCGCCATCGCCCGCGAGTTCACCGAGGACGTCGCCGAGTGGCTCACCGAGGAGGGCATCCCGGCCGTCGACCACCTCGACACCCGCGACCTCGTCACCAACATCCGCGAGCAGGGTGCGATGAAATGCGGCATCGCCGCCGGCCCCGACGCCACACCCGAAGCCGCCGAGGAGGAACTGGCACAGTGCAAGGCCATGAGCGAACACACCGACATCGGCAAGCAGGTCTCCGTCAACGAACGGCGGACCCACAACCCCGACGGTGACGGCCCGACGGTCGCGCTCATCGACTGTGGCGCCAAGGGCTCTATCACGAGTTCGCTGGTCGACCGCGACGCCACCGTCGAAATCCTGCCGTACGACGCCACCGTCGCCGACGTCGAGTCGGTCGACCCCGACGTCCTCTTCATCTCCAACGGCCCCGGCGACCCCAAGAACTTCGAGCAGGCCGCCGCCTTGGTCGACGAGTACGTCGACGACCTGCCGCTTGCCGGCATCTGTCTCGGCCAGCAGGTCATCGCCGAGGCGCTGGGCGGCGAGACCGAGAAGATGGAGTTCGGCCACCGCGGCGTCAACCAGCCCGTTCAGGACCTCCGGACCGACAAGGTCGTCATGACGACCCAGAACCACGGCTACACCGTCTCCGAGCCCGGCCAACTCGAGGTCACCCAGATCAACGTCAACGACGACACCCCCGAGGGCCTCGAAAGCGACGAGATGGATATCATCACCCGCCAGTACCACCCCGAAGCCCATCCCGGCCCCAACGACACCCTCGGCTTCTTCGACGACGTCATCGCGCTGACCGAGGACGCGCCCACGCCGAACGCGGACTAACCCCCGAACGGTTCGGGCGGCGCCTCGGCGCCTCGCAAATACTCCCTTCGACCGTGCGTCCCATTCTCACCCGCCAGCAACGCTTTTTCGATAGCCCGACCCACCGACGGGTATGGCCCTCTTTCCGACCGTAATCGAGAGTCCTCGCCTCCGGTTCGAGGTGGTTCACCCGGACCACTACGACCCCTACGAGCTATACGAGCACGTCCGAGTTGGGGCACCGAACATCGAGGAGATAACCGAGTGGGTGACGTGGGACCCCCACAAGCATCCGAAGGAGACCCTGGAGTTCGTCGAACAGGTCGGCGAGCAGTTCGACGAGGGCGAGGGCGTCGACTACGCCATCTATCTCCGCAACGGGGAGGATGGCGCCTGCGAGTTCGCCGGTGCCTGCAACCTCTCGGTCGACTGGGACCGCCGCTGTGGCAACCTCGGCGTCTGGTTCCGCAAGCCCTTCTGGGGCCGCGGCTACTCGGGCGAACGCGCCCGGGCGCTCGTCGCCTTGGCCTTCGACGTCCTCGATATAGACGTCGTCAGCGTCACCCACGCCCCCGACAACGAGAAATCCCAGCGTGCTATCGAGACGTACATCGACGCGCTCGGCGGCCGCAAGGAGGGCCTGATTCGGAACGGCCTCGTCATGGGCGGCGAACCGCGGGACACGGTCCGCTACTCGATTACCGCCGCGGAATGGCAGGACGCGACCGGTGGCGAGTACGAGGCTACTTTCGAGTGGTAGTCGGCCAGTACCTCATACCCCGTACAGCCAGACGATGCCGAACGTCGTCACACCGGTCAGAATCAACTGCAGGGGCGCCCCCACGCGCGCGAAGTCGGTGAACTTGTAGCCACCGGGACCGTAGACCATGAGGTTCGTCTGATAGCCGATGGGCGTCAGCATGGCCGTCGAGGAGGCGAAGGTGACCGCCAGCACGAACGCGAAGGGGTCGGCGCCCAGTTGGATGCCCGTATCGTAGGCGACGGGAACCATCAGGACGACGCTGGCGTTGTTGCTGATGACGTTGGTGACCAGCGCGGTAAAGAGGTAGAAGATTCCGATCAGCGCGACCGCTCCGATTCCGGCGCTGTTGCCGACGACGATATCAGCGAGCCACGCGGCGGCGCCGGTTCCCTCCATCGCCACGCCGAGGGGGATGAGCCCCGCCAAGAGGAAGATGACGTTCCAGTCGACGGCGTCGTAGACCTCGTTGGGTTTGACACAGCCGGTGACGACCATGCCGAGGATGCCGCCGAGCGCCGCGACCATGATGGGGAGGATGCCGAGGGCGGCGATGGCGACGACGGCGCCGACGATGCCGACGGCGACGGGGATGCGCTTCGACCGGAAATCCGGCCGGGAGAGATACTGCGCGACGACGAAGTTGCGGTCGGCCTGAAACCGCCGAACGGTGTCCTCGCTGGCCTGTATCAGGAGCGTGTCGCCGGCCCGGAGGCGGCGTTCGTCCATCCGTTTGTGGATGACTTCGCCGCCGCGACGAATCGCGAGGACGGTCGCGTCGTAGCGCTGGCGGAAGTTGAGCGTCTCCAGCGTCTCGCCGAGCAGGTTCGTATCCGGCGAGAGGACGATCTCGACCAATCGCTGCTCGCCGACGGATGCTTCGAGTTCCTCGGTTGCACCCTCCTCGGCTTCCAGTACCTCGTCGGTCACTTCGGCGTCGGGGGCGAAATCCAGTCCCTCGGCGTCCATCAACTCGATGAGGCTCTCGCGGTCGACGCGCAACACGAGGATGTCGCCGGCGCGGACCTCCTTGCGCGCGAGCGGTTCGTTGAACGCCTGTCGGTCACGGATGAGTTGGACGATGTCGGCGTCAGCCTCGATATCCTCGAGCGCGTCGTCGACGGCGCGGCCGAGCATCGGCGAGTCCTCGCGGACGACCACCTCGGTCAGGTACTGGGTCATGCCGAACTCGTCGGTGAGGTCGGTCCGCGCTTTGATTCGTTCGGGGAGGAGACGCGGGCCGAACGCGAGCAGGTAGGCCGTCCCGACGACGAGAACGAGGAACCCGAGGGTGGTGAACTCGAACATCGAGAAGGGTTCGGTCGCGGCGCCGCCGACCCGGTCGTAGACGTCCGAGGCGAGGATGTTCGAGGAGGTGCCGATGAGGGTGAGCATGCCGCCCATCATCGACGCGTAGGAGACGGGAATCAGGAGTTTCGAGGGGGAGATGCCCGTCCGCTTGGAGAGTTCGGTCACCATCGGAATCATCACCGCGACGACCGGGGTGTTGTTTATAAATCCGGCCGTCCCGCCGGAGAGGCCGAGGACGGCGACCAACTGGCCGAAGGGGCTGTCGCCGAACCGGTCGGCTATCTTCCGGCCGATGATGTTGACGACGCCCGTTCGACGGATACCTTCCGAGAGGACGAACATCGCGAGGACGGTAATCGTCGCCGAGGAGGCAAAGCCCGAGACGCCGTCGGCGGGGCTCACCTGTGTCCACGGTTCAAGGACGATGAGCGCGACCATCACGCCGATGGCGGTGATGTCGATGGGCACCGGCTCCGTGACGAAAAGCACGAGCGCGACGAGGATGACGGCGAAGACGACGAGCATCCCCGTCGTCAGTCCGGTCCCGGCGACGAGTGAAAGCACGCCCACCGGTTCGCCTGATTTCCGCCTAAAGGTTCTGGTCGCTCAACTCCGTCTCGATGACGTAGCCCCATCTCTCGTAATCGCGGTCGGCGTAGAACTCGTGGACCCCCTCCTTCGAGCGTGGCGAGGCCAAGGCGACCCGGTCACAGTCCCGCTCGTCGGCCCACTCCTCGACAAACTCGACGAGTGCGGTGCCGTGGCCCTCGCCGCGTCGCGGTTCGTCGACGACCAAATCGTAGAGCCACGCGTGGCGGACGTGATGGAGGAAGTCGTCGATGCGGACCCCGGCGACAGCGACCAGTTCGTCGCCGTCGAAGCGGCCGAAGAGGGTGTATCGGTCATCGCCGGTCCACGCCAGCACTTCCTCGGGGTCGGCGTCGGTCCACAGTTGACGGAGGATGGGGACGGCAGGTTCGCGCTCGGCATCGGTGGCGAGTTCGCGGATTTCCATGGTCGGCGTTGCGCAAGGGGCGTCGAAAAATCCGGCGACGGAGTGTGTCGGCATGCCACACGCGAGAGACGAACTACATCGCGGTTGGCATCCGCCGAGGGGGTGTCCGAAGGTCACTCCCGAGGCGGTTCCCGCTGGCGAACGAAGTGAGCCAGCGTAGCGCGCGACGACTAACGCCGAGCGAAGTCGTTCGAGAGAGCGAAGCTCTCTCGTGATGACGAAAGACGCCGCTGGCGTCTTTCGAACCACGAGGCGGCTGGAGGAGCGGGTTGCGGGCTTCGCCCGCAACCGCATGACGTAGCGGCTTCGCCGCCACGCAGCGCGCATATTTTCCCCACGTTTTTGCCGAGAACCGGGGTCGCGCGCGCTACGGCGCGCGACCCGCGTTCTCGTGCAAAAAGTGGGCCTGAAGTGGTATCCAAAGTGTTTTCTCCGGTGCAGTCTCCCTATCGCGTATGGATGGCGGCGGCTCTACGGACATGACACTCGCGTTCGAGTTGGAGGCGCTCAAGCGGCTAGCTCGGCCAGAGGAGGTGTTCTCCGACGCTCGCACGTGGAGCGAGTACGTCGGGGTCGTCTCCGACAAGCCGACCTACGTCGTGACGAACTTCACGCGTAAGAACCGCATCCGGCAGGACTTCTTCTCCGGACCGCGGGGCCGCGAGGAGAGCCTCGAAAACGTCAAGACCCAGTTCGACACCGACCGGCACGTCTTCATCGGCGTCAGCGACGAGGACGAAGCGCTGGCCGAGGAGGTCGACTGGGAGTACCTACCGGTCGAGCAGGCCGCCGAGGCTGCCGACTGGGAACTCGGAGAGGCCGGCGACGAGGCCGACGACGACGCCGAGGACGGCCGCGACGACTGGCCGTAATCGGTCGATTCGACCCATCCGGGTCCGACCATTCTTAAGAGGCCGGCGAACGCGTAGCCGAACATGTCGCTCGATATCGGTGCGGCGTTTCGGGAGGGTGCGAACCGAACCGTCGCCAAGAACGGGCTGTTACTGACGGTTGGATTCTTCGTCATCGGCGTAGTGGTGGCGGTACTCTACCAGACGCTGCTGGTCGAAGGGCTCGAATCGCTGCTAGAGGCGTTCCGGGGACTCCCCCCGGAGCAAGCCAATATCGGCCAAGAGGAGTACAATCGTCAGATAAACACGATGGAGACACAGTTGGAGATGGTCCGCGAGACGTCGCCGCTGGCGCTCGATATCCCGCTGGGGGTCGCGGCCGCCGGACTGGTGGTGGTCGCGCTACTTTCGGAGACCGTCTCTATCGTGGCTGTGCGTGTTTTCGCTACCGACGAAACCGACGCCATCCCGTCGAACGTCGTTACCGACAACGTTCTGCTGGCGACGCTGAACGGCTTTATCGGCAAGATAGTCGTCTGGGGGCTGATATGGCTCGGCCTCGTCTTCTTCGTCCTACCGGGGATATTCTTCGCGGTCGTCTTCTACTTCCTGCGGCAGGAAATCGCCCTGCGGGACAAGAACTTCGTGTCGGCGATGGCGGATTCGTGGCGGTTGACCAAGGGCAACCGCATCGAGGTGTTCGCTGTCGGACTCGTCCTCCTCATCGTCTCGCAGTTGAATGCAGTAGTGAGTCCGCTAAGCGCGGTCGTTCCCCGGATTGCCGTGAGCCTCCTGACGGCACTCCTCGGTGCCGCCCTCGCGGTCTTCGGCGCGGCGGTCGTGACGCGCCTCTACGTCCAGTTGCGTGAGGCCGAGGAGGCCGAGAAGGCCACCGAGGACCCCTACGACGCGGCACTGGGTCCCGACGACCTCGAGTAGTCGCCGAAGAACGCTGTTTTTAACCCGTCGCGTCGCCGAGAGGCGGCAATGGCAGAACCGCGCGTCCCGGGCGACGACCCCGGTACTCTGGAACTTCCGTGTGGCGAGACGCTACACGCTCACGACCTCGATATGGGGATGCGAGAAATCGACTGTGCGTGTGGCGACCGCCACGCCATCGTCGTCGACGTGCACCCGATTTCCCGGTTCGTCCCCGAGGCCATCGCCGACGTGCTTCGGGAGACCATCGAGACCGACGACGAGTTCCCCGAATTCAGCATGCCGCACGTGATGGGCGTCGTCATGGAGGAGTTCCCCGACGAGGTCGCGGTCGCGGACGTCGCCGAGGACGGCCACGTCGGCTACGCGCTGGTGTGGGTCACCGACTTCGACTCCCGGCGGCTCCACGAAATCGTCGTCGAGTTGCTCGTCGAACTGATGGAACACGCCGCCAGCCACGGCGACGACGCCACGGCCTCGCAGTTCGAACAGCAGATGATGAACTTCGACGTCGAGGCGTTCGTCGAGCAGTACCGCGAGGAGCGGGACTTCGAATCCGAGGTCGACACGCCGGTCTGAGACCTGCTTCGGCCCATCCTGTGACAACCTCTGTCACACGAATTTCTGCCCATCTGTCCGACGAGGGGCGTTCGTCGACACCCGCTCCGTCATCCGATTTTCGTCGTCTGCGCGTCTGACGATTGTCTGACGGGGTGTTATGGTATGTGGGCACATGTGTAAGAACATGCGCATACGCCGGGGTGAGTACGAGCGCATCCGCGAGGTGTTGTCGGAGGCCGACCCCGAAGAGCCGTTGACGGCGCGCGAGATACTCGACCTGCTCGAAGAGCACGGCGAGGAGTTCGACAGTGCCCACCAGGTGGCCACGGTACTGGGCCGGGAAGCCGAGATGGGAGAGATAGAGGTCATTCAGGACCAGCCCTATCGGTATCGGTTGGGCGAAGGGAGCTAGAGGCGCTCTGCTTTTGAATCGGGTTTGATTACACCGACAGTGACAGCCGCGCCGAAACCGTCGGCGGACCGAGGGCGCTCCGGCCGTCACGGTCGGCTGTCACCACGCCCCATTTATAAGTGAAGCCGAGACGACGACCACTCACGGCGGTCGTGGTGCGATTCGATATTCGAATTTTCGTTACGAAATCCGTACCGATTCGCCGGGCTTATTACGATGTACGAACTTCGGTCGCATAATGCCAGACGACGAGGACCGCACCATTCTGCTTATCGGCAGCGGACCGATCCAGATCGGACAGGCGGCCGAATTCGACTACTCCGGCGCACAGGCGTGTCGGGCCCTGCAGGAGGAGGGCGCCCGAGTCGTCCTCGTCAACTCCAATCCCGCGACCATCATGACGGACCCGGAGATGGCCGACAAGGTCTACGTCGAACCCATCACACCCGAGGCCATCGCCGAGGTCATCCGCAACGAGGAGCCGGACGGGGTCATCGCCGGCCTCGGCGGCCAGACCGGCCTGAACGTCACCGCGGAACTCGCCGAACAGGGCGTCCTCGACGAGTACGACGTCGACATCATGGGGACGCCGCTGGACACGATTTACGCCACGGAGGACCGTGACCTCTTCCGCGAGCGCATGAAAAAGATCGGCGAACCGGTTTGCAGTTCCGAAACCATCTCTTCGATGAACGAAATCGAGGAGGCCGTCGAGGCCGTCGGCGGCCTGCCAGTCATCGCCCGCACCGCCTACACGCTGGGTGGTTCCGGCTCCGGTGTCGTCGACGACATGGACGAGCTTCGCGAAATCGCCCGCAAGGGCTTCCAGCTCTCACGGAACCACGAAGTCCAGATTACCGAGTCCATCGCCGGCTGGGTCGAACTCGAATACGAGGTGATGCGGGACGCCGACGACTCCTGTATCATCATCTGCAACATGGAGAACATCGACCCGATGGGCATCCACACCGGCGAGTCCACCGTCGTCACGCCCTCACAGGTCATCCCCGACGAGGCCCACCAGAAGATGCGCGACTCCGCGCTGAAGGTCATCCGCGAACTCGGTATCGAGGGGGGCTGTAACATCCAGCACGCCTGGCGCGACGACGGCACGCCTTCCGGGGAATACCGCGTCGTCGAGGTCAATCCGCGCGTCTCGCGCTCGTCCGCGCTGGCCTCGAAGGCGACCGGCTATCCCATCGCCCGCGTCACCGCGAAGGTGGCGATGGGCAAGCGCCTCCACGAAATCGACAACGAGATTACCGGCGAGACGACCGCCGCCTTCGAACCCGCAATCGACTACGTCGTCACGAAGGTCCCCCGGTGGCCGAAGGACAAGTTCGACGACGTC
The DNA here is from genome assembly GCF_037031205.1 of Natronomonas amylolytica. Classification (NCBI taxonomy): domain Archaea; kingdom Methanobacteriati; phylum Methanobacteriota; class Halobacteria; order Halobacteriales; family Natronomonadaceae; genus Natronomonas; species Natronomonas amylolytica. The sequence goes on from NZ_JAYEZM010000007.1 coordinate 85,799, forward strand.
GAGTTCGAACTCGGCCCCGCCATGAAGTCGACGGGCGAGGCGATGTCCATCGGCCGGACCTTCGAGGAATCGATGCTCAAGGCCCTGCGGTCCTCGGAGTACGACCCCGCCGTCGACTGGGGCGACGTCTCCGACAGCGAACTCGAAGACGACTACCTCGTGCGCCCGACGCCGGACCGCCCCTACGCCATCTTCGAGGCCTTCGACCGCGGCTACACCGTCGACGAGGTCATCGACCTCACCGGCATCAAGGAGTGGTACGTCGAGCGCTTCAAGCGCATCGCCGAGGCCGCCGAGGCCGCACAGGACGGCGACTTCCAGACGGCCGCCGACGCCGGCTTCACGAACCAAGAGGTCACGGCCATCGCCGGCGGGGAGTTCAACGACACCCACGCCTCCTGGATTCCCTCGGAGGTCGCCGAGGCCGACGAGGACGACGAGGGCCGCCCCGTCGAAACCGACGGCTCCGGCGTCACTGTCGAGGACGTCGAAGCGAACACCTCCAGTCGGACCTACAAACAGGTCGACACCTGTGCCGGCGAGTTCCGCGCGTCGACGCCCTACTACTACTCCGCGCGTGAGCCACCGACGGGACAGGGAGCAGGCGAGGTTCAGGTCGACCGCGATGTCGAGTCGGTCGTCGTGGTCGGCGGCGGTCCCATCCGCATCGGACAGGGCGTGGAGTTCGACTACTGTGCGGTCCACGCCGTCCGCGCGCTGGAGGACATGGGCATCGACGCCCACGTCGTCAACAACAACCCGGAGACGGTCTCGACGGACTACGACACCTCCGACGGCCTGTTCTTCGAGCCGATTACGGCCGAGGAGGTCGCCGACATCGTCGAGGAGACCAACGCCGACGGCGTGATGGTCCAGTTCGGCGGTCAGACCTCCGTCAACGTCGGCGAACCGCTCGAGGACGAACTCGAACGCCGCGACCTCGACTGCGAAATCATGGGCACCTCCGTCGAGGCGATGGACCTCGCGGAGGACCGCGACCGGTTCAACGTCCTGATGGACGAACTCGGCATCAGCCAGCCCGACGGCGGCACGGCGACCAGCGAGCAGGAAGCGCTGGACCTCGCTCACGACATCGGCTATCCGGTCCTCGTCCGCCCGTCCTACGTGCTGGGCGGCCGCGCGATGGACGTAGTCTACTCCGACGAGGAACTCGAGGAGTACATCGAGGAGGCCGTCCGCGTCTCCCCGGACAAACCCATCCTCGTCGACGAGTTCCTCGCCGACGCGGTGGAACTCGACGTGGACGCCGTGGCCGACGGCGAGGACGTCCTCATCGGCGGCATCATGGAACACGTCGAGGCCGCCGGCGTCCACTCCGGCGACTCCGCGTGTATGATTCCGCCGCGCTCGCTGTCACAGGACACGCTCGAACGCGTCCGCGAGGTCGCACTCGACATCGCCCGTGCGCTGGATACGGTCGGCCTGCTGAACGTCCAGCTGGCGGTCCGCGACGGCGAGGTCTACGTGCTCGAAGCGAACCCCCGTTCCTCGCGTACCGTGCCCTTCGTCTCGAAGGCGACCGGCGTCCCCATCGCGAAACTCGCGGCGAAGGCGATGGCGGGCAACTCGCTGGAGGAACTGCAGGCTCACGAGCAGGTGCCCGAACACGTCTCCGTCAAGGAGGTCGTCCTGCCGTTCGACCGCCTGCCGGGGTCGGACCCGCGTCTCGGCCCCGAGATGAAATCGACCGGCGAGGTCATGGGCACCGCCCGCTCGTTCGGCAAGGCCTACCTCAAGGCTCAGTCGGCGACTGGCAAGGCCATCCCGACCGAGGGAACCGCAATCGTCGACCTCGAAACGCTTCGCGGGATGTCCCAGAAGAACGAGGACATCTCCGACGTCCGCGAGAACGCCGAACGCCACTTCGACGTCCGCACGAAGGACGACTTCGAGGACCTGAACCAGGCGCTCCGTGACGGCGAGGTCGACGTCATCTTCTCGCGGGACCGCGACGTGCTGGAGGTCGCCGTCGAGGAGACCATCACCTACTTCTCGACGGTCCCGAGCGCCCGCGCGGCGCTGGAGGCCATCGAGACGAAGGACGAACCCCTCGACGTGATGGCGCTGTCCGAGCGGCCGACCGAGCGCCGCAACTGGGGCGAGTAAGCCGCTTGGCGCCCGCGTGACAGGCCGTAACTAAATCGCTCGTTTTCGCCTCCTGAAGGCATTTATCCGACGCTTCCCACAGGTGGGCGTATGCCCTCCCGAACGACGCGACGGCGGGTCCTGACGGGACTCGCTGCCGCGGGAACGACGACGCTCGCGGGGTGTTCGCTCGTGGGGTCGACCAGACACACGCTCAAAAGCGACCCCGAGAACGGTGCCGACCCCGTCGACCTGTTCAGGTGGCGACCGGCATCGAACGCCTACCACTACGATGAATCCGACGCCGAGGCGCTGGCCGAGGAGTTGCGCGAGACGGGTAGCGTCGAATCCATCGAGATTCCGCTGGTCGAGGAGCGACCCAGTGGCGAGGACGGCTATCGGCCCGCCTACACCGAAATCGACGGCACCTACCATCGGGTCCACCCCGAGGCCGAGGCGGTCACCCTCGACCGGTGGGTCGTCTGGATGGAACCACTGGACGAACTGCCAGACGGTGTCGACTATACGACGTCGCCACGGGAGGGCCGTTCGGAACTCGATGCCGAAATCCTCGACCGGGCTATCAGTGAGGCCGTCGTCTCGCATCTAGAGGAGAGGGACCACGCCGCCCAGCGCGCCTACCGCCGTGGCGTCGTCTTCTTCGACCCGCTGTCGCCCGCGGACAGCGACCTCGTTCCCGACCCGCCCTTCGAGTACGCGCGCATCGAACCCGAAGGGGAGTTCGGACCGGACGAACTCGCCTTGCGACTCCACGCCGAGGAGGAGGCCGTCGAGACGACCCGCTACACACACAGTCTCGAACCCATCGCCGACGGGCGGGAGACCTTCGTCGACCACGTCGATTCGGAACACGTCGCGGCGACGTTCTCGACGGATTCTCTCTCGGCCGACGAGGCGGCGGTCCTCGACGAATCGACCGCCCTCACCGGCTACGACGAGAAGGCACCGCCCTCCGAGGCGTTCGCATCGATACAGTCGTCGCTGAGCGTCGAGGACGTCTCGCTGCCGCAGGACCGAGAGGTGGCGAGTTGGCTCCGCTTCTACGCGCGGGACGGCGACTACTACGAGGCACGGTTCCGCATCAGCGACGATTCTCTCGTCGACGTTGAGATGGGATAATACCCTTCATCGTTCGATACGGATACCGAACACACCCGAAGGGTTACTTTTTATTCCCGTTATATGGCTGATACGTCATGTCAAACGACCCGTTCGACGAGAGCGTCCTCCCGCCCGAACGGCTCGGGCAAGCCGCGTTCGTCCTGACAGTCCCCGTGTTCGCGTATTTAGGCCACCTCGTCTTCGACGACCTGCTGTTCGGCGGCCTCGTCGGCCTCGTCGTCGGCAGCGGAACCTTCCTTTATCTGCCCTACTTCATGTATCGGGAAGCCGCCGCACGGGGCGACGCCTCCGGATTCGACGGCGGCCACGCCCGCCGTGCGGCAGTCGGGATGGGCCTCGCGAGCGGGGGAATGGTGGCCCTCGCCGGGCGATTCGTCTTCGAGGAGGCGTACCTGATTCCCTTCGCAGTCGCGGCGGTGCTCGCGCTCGTCGTCTACGTGCCGCTGGACTACGCCCTGCCGGCAGTCGATGCCGCTGAGGGCCGCGACGGCTGATACGGATTATTGTAACGATTTACCGGACATCGCCAGTGCAGGTCGGCGATGCCCGGTAAAGGACTACAATAATCCGTATAAGAGGTCCGTACGGGCGCCCGCTCATACTACGGTTCGACGATCAACTTTCCGAAAGCGTCCCGTTCGATCATGTCGTCGAAGGCCGCTCCGGTTTCGTCCAGCGTGTAGGTGTCACCGACCGGTGGGTCGAAAGCCCCCTCGGCCAGCAACTCGACGAGCGTCTCCAGTTCGGGCTGGGTGCCCATCGTCGAGCCGACGATCTCCTGATGCTGGAGGAAGAAGGGCGCGACCTCGAACGACGATTCCCCGCCCGCGGTTCGCCCGCAGATAACCATCGTGCCGGCCCGGTCCATGACTTCGAGGCCGGCCTGTGTGAACTCGCCGGCGAGGTGGTTGATGACGACATCGACGTCGCCGATGCCCCGTACCTCGTGGACGAGTTCGTCGGGGTCGGCCGACTGGATGGTGGAGTCACAGCCGAGTTCCTCCAGGCGGGCGAGTTTGCGCCTCGACGTCGAGGTGCCGATGGTTTCGGCACCGAGGACCTCGGCCAGTTGGACCGCCGCGACGCCCACCCCGCCGGTCGCACCGGGGATGAACACGAGGTCTCGGGGCCCGGTATCGGCGACATCGAGCATGCGCCACGCGGTGAGATAGGCCGTCGGGAGGGCTGCAGCCTCCCGAAAGCCGACGCTGTCGGGGAGCGGAATCAATCGACTCGCATCCACGAGCGCCTGCTCGGCGAGGGCGCCGTGATAGAGCATGAACTGCTTGCAGTGGGTTTCGGGACCCTCACGGCAGAACTCGCAGGTGCCGCAGGTCTGGTTCGGACACAGCAAGACGCGGTCGCCCTCGGCGACAGCCGCGCGGTCGCCGGCCTCGCGGACGATGCCGGCGGCGTCCAGCCCCGAGACGAAGGGGAGTGCGCCGTCGGTGACCATCGCCGAGTCGCCCTGCAGAATCCAGAGGTCGTGGCGGTTTATCGAACAAGCTTCGACGTCGATGACCGCCTCCTCGGGGCCCGGTTCCGGGTCGGGTCGTTCCTGTATCTCGACGTCATCGCCGTCGCCGAAGTCGGTGAAGGCTGCGACTCGCATGACAGCGACTGTTCCGGAGCGAGCAAATAGGTTTGGCAATCGGTGGCAATAAAGGGTGGAAAGTAACGAAAAGCATCCGCCGAGAGGGGCGTTTGAAAAACGCCCTCGAGGCGGTTCCCGCTGGCGAGCGAAGCGAGCCAGCGTAGCGCGCGACGACTAACGCCGAGCGTAGCGAGGCGGCGGGAGGAGCGCGCGCATATTTTCACCACGTTTTTGCCCGACTGAGCGCGCCGAAGGCGCGCGAAGGAGGTGCAAAAAGTGGGGTTGTTAGAGCTCCATCTCGCCGTCGATAATCATCCGCGCGCGCTCGGCCAAGGCGGGGACGCCCTCGCGCATCTTGGGGTACATCGGGTCGTCGGAGTTGCCTTCCAGATAGCGGCGGAAGAACATCTCGCCGAGGCCGGCGAGTTTGTAGACGGCGAGCACCCAGTAGAACTTCCAGTTGTCGAACTCGAAGCCGGTCTTTCGCTCGTAGCGGTCTACGAGTTCACGGCGGGTCGGATACCCCTCCCGAGTCATAAACTCCGTCGCCAGCGATGGGGTCGGCGGTTCGGGGTCCTTCGGTTCGCTCCAGTAGGAGAGCATCCACCCGAGGTCGGTGAAGGGGTCGCCCAGCGTCGCCATCTCCCAGTCGAAGATGGCGGCGATTTCCGGGTCGTCGGAGGGAGCGAACATGACGTTGTCGAGCTTGTAGTCGCCGTGGACGAGCGTCGACGGGTACTCGTCGTCCTCGGGGACGTTGTCGTAGAGCCAGTTCATCACGTCGTAGAGCTGTTCGACCTCGCGTTCCTCGGCGGTGACCTCGAAGGCCCACGTCAACTGCTCGGACCAGCGGCGGACCTGTCGCTCGGTGAACTCCGGCGGGTAGCCGAAGTCGCCCTCTTCGAGGCCGACGGCCTCGTAGTCGACGTTGTGAATCTCGACCAGTCGGTCGACCATCTCGTGGCCGATTCGTTCACGCGCGTCGGGGTTCGCGAAGCGGTCGGGCTCCTCGTCGCGGAGGACGTCGCCTTCCTCCTTTTCCATCGCGTAGAAATCCGACCCGATGATGTCGTGGTCGTCGCACGCGAGGACGGTCCGCGGAACGCGCACATCGGTCTCTTGAAGGGCGTCGACGACGCGGTACTCCCGCAGCACGTCGTGGGCGTTCTCGGCGATGTCGCCCGGCGGCGGCCGCCGAATGACGAGTTCGAGGTCACCCCACGTCACGAAGAGCGTCTCGTTGGAGTGGCCCTCTTGGTGGTGGTGGACGTCGTACTCCTTGACGGGACCGAGTTCCGCTTCGAGGTACTCGGCCAACGCCTCCTCGTCGACGATGCGCTCGAAGTACTCGGAACTCGTGTCGGTCATGGCGCGACACGCTCCGAATCTGCTAACATTGTAAGAGGTTTTGGGACACCACCACCCATATAACTGCCGCAACCTCTCGAATATCGGATATAAATGGCGCCGGTTCTTTTACAATGTTGTACATAGAACGGCATCGCATGGAGTACCACGACTCCGAACAAGCAGCGGAACTCGCAGCGCGCGCCCGGGAGTTCGTCGACGACGTCGTCATCCCGACCGAACGCGAACACCTCGGCGGCGGCCCCGTCGGCGAGGACGTCATCGAGGAACTCCGCGAGGAGGCCCGCGAACGGAACGTCTACTGCCCGCAGATCGACGAGGAACACGGCGGCATGGGCATGGACCTCCGTGACGTCCTGCCCCTCTTCGAGGAGGCCGGCCGCTCGCTGCTCGGCGCCGCGGCGATGCGTGTCGACGCCCCCGACGAAGGGAACATGCACACCATCGAACTCGTCGGCACCGAGGCCCAGAAGGAGGAGTGGCTCGAACCGCTCGTCGCCGGCGACATCCGCTCGGCGTTCGGTATGACCGAACCCCGCGATGGTGCCGGCTCGGACCCCAAGATGCTCAGAACCCGCGCCGAGAAGGACGGCGACGAGTGGGTCATCAACGGCCACAAGTGGTGGACCACGCAGGGTTCCCACGCCGACGTCATCCTCACGATGGCCGTCACCGACCCCGACGCACACCCCTATCAGGGTGCCTCCATCATCCTCGTCCCCACCGACGCCGACGGCGTCGAACTGGTCCGCGACATCCCGCATCTCGGCCCCGACCTCGACGGCCACGGCCACGCCGAATTCGAGTTCAACGACGTGCGCGTGCCCGAAGAGAACCTGCTGGGCGCTGAAAACGCCGGCTTCGCCATCGCCCAGCAACGGCTCGGTCCCGCCCGACTCACCCACTGTATGCGCTTCTCGGGGATGGCCCGCCGCGCCTTGACCATCGCCAAAGCGTACATGAGCGACCGCGAATCCTTCGGTACGGACCTCACCGAAAAGCAGTCGCTCCGCTACGACATCGCCGACAAGGAGACCGAACTCCACGCCGCCCGGACGATGGTCCGCCACGCCGCCGAGGAAATCGCCCGCGGCGAGCAGGCCCGCGTGCCCGTCTCCATGTCCAAGGTCTTCACCGCCAACATCTGTCAGGACGCCATCGACCTCGCCATCCAGTGTACCGGCGGCTCCGGTATCTCCCGGGACCTCCCGCTCGCGGACTTCTACGAAGGGGTCCGCGCCTTCCGCATCGTCGACGGCGCCGACGAGGTCCACCAGCGCGTCATCGCCCGCGACGCCTTCGAGGGCGCCGAGGAGCATACGGACGAGTTGGAGAACCTTCCTACTTTCTGATACCCCGAACTTTTTGCACGGCGCGCGAAGCGCGCCGGCAAAAACTTCGATGAAAAAGACACGGCGGCCCTCCCATACGGTCGGGCCTTGGTCCCGCGCCTCCCTCCGGTCGGCGCGGCGAACCGCCTCGGGGGTGACCTTCGGACACCCCCTCGGCGCATGCTTTCTTTATATACTCCCTAATAAGCGATAGTTCGTTCGGCGCTGCACCGACTAATCTTATAAAAGACATTCCGGGCTGCCCGAACTCAGTCCTCGCGCTTGACGCCGGGGTTCGTGACCGCGCCGTTGGCGGCCGACCCGAACGTCTGGCCGTATTTCGCGAGGACGCCGTTGTCGTAGTTCGGTTCGGGCGGTTCCCAGTCGTCGAGGCGCGCGTCGAGTTCCTCGTCGGTCAGGTCGACCGAGATGGTCCGTTCGGGAATGTCGACGGTGATGTGGTCGCCGTCTTCGAGCGCGGCGATGGGCCCGCCGACGTAGGCCTCGGGGGCGACGTGGCCGATCATCGGACCGCGGGTGCCACCCGAGAAGCGCCCGTCAGTCAGCAGCGCGACGTCGTCCTCGTGGCCGGCGCCGACGACGGCGGCGGTGACGCCGAGCATCTCGCGCATTCCGGGGCCGCCCTGCGGGCCCTCGTTGCGGATGATGATGACGTCACCCGATTCGATGTGGCCCTCCTGAACGTACTTCATCGCCTTCTCCTCGTTCTCGAAGATGCGGGCGGGCCCCTCGTGGTAGAACTCGTCCTGTCCGGTCGCCTTCAGGACGGCGCCGTCGGGTGCGAGGTTGCCCTTGAGGATCTTGATGGCGCCCTCGGGGAACTTCGGCTCCTCGATGGTGTAGAGGAACTCGGCGTCAATCTCCTCTTCGTCGGGGAGCGCGCCGGTCTCCTCCAGCAGTTCGAGTTCCTCCTCGATGGTGCGACCCGTGACCGTCATCTGGTCGCCGTGGAAGAGGTCGGCCTCCAGCAGGCGTCGGATGACGACGGGGACGCCGCCGATCTCGTGGAGGTCGCTCATGACGTGAGAGCCGCCGGGCGCGAGGTCCGCGATTTTGGGCGTCCGGCGGGAGATCTCGTCGAAGTCCTCGATGTCGAGGTCGACGCTGGCCTCGGCAGCCAGCGCGAGCAGGTGGAGCACGGCGTTCGTGGAGCCACCGATGGCCGTCTGGAGCGCGATGGCGTTCTCGAAGGATTTCCGGGTGATGATGTCGGAGGGGCGGCGGTCCTCTTGGATGCACTCGAGGACGAGTTCGCCGGCTCGTTCGGCGATTTCGTAGCGCTCGTCGAACTCGGCGGGCGCGGAGGCCGACCCGAGCGGCGCGAGGCCGAGCGCCTCGGAGATGGAGGCCATCGTGTTGGCGGTGTACATCCCGCCGCAGGAGCCCGCACCGGGACAGGCCTGCCGTTCGAGGTCGTCGAGTTCCTCGCCCGATATGTCGCCTTCGGCGTAGGCGCCGACGCCCTCGAAGACGTTGACGATGGTGACGTCGCGGCCCTCGTGTTGGCCGGGGAGGATGGACCCGCCGTAGAGGAACACGGAGGGGAGGTCCGTCCGGATGGCGGCCATCATCATGCCGGGGAGGTTCTTGTCACAGCCGGCGACCGTGACCAGCGCGTCCATGCGCTCGCCGAAGGAGACGAGTTCGACCGAATCGGCGATGACTTCCCGGCTGATGAGGGAGGCCTTCATCCCCTCCGTGCCCATCGAGATGGCGTCGGAGATGGTGATGGTGCCGAACTCGATGGGCATGCCGCCGGCGTTGTCGACGCCGTCGAGCGCCGACTGGGCGACATCGTCGAGGTGGACGTTACACGGTGTGATGTCGGCGGCGGGGTTGGCGATGCCGACGAGCGGCGAGGAGAGGTCCTCGTCGTCGAACCCCATCGCGCGGAACATGGCGCGATGCGGCGCGCGGTCGGCCCCCTCCGTCACCTCGCGGCTCCGGAGGTTCTCGGGCTTGTCGTAGTCGCCCGGTTCGCGGTCGGGCGTGTCCTGCTGGCTCATAGCGAACTCTTACTGCCGACGGACTTAACGGCCCGCATACTGGTCAGTATTTGCTGGGGACCACCGAACATGTCCGCCGACGCGTGGGAGCGCCGCGTCCCTGCCGCTGTCGAAACCGGCTTTTAAGCCACCGCCCAAGCCCCGCCCATGTGCGCCCGCGTCGAGGCCGGGGCTCGTCTCCACTTCGGCTTCCAGAACCTCTCGCTCGCCCACGAGCGCCTCTACGGCGGTGTCGGGGCGACGCTCGACGAGCCACGCGTGGTGCTGGAGGCCGACCCCGCCGACGGCGTGGCCTGCGAGGACGGCCTCGTCGCGGAATACGCCGAACGGGCCTGTGCGTTGCTGGGCGTCGACGGCGCGCGCGTCCGCGTCGAGGAGACGCTGCCGAGACACGTCGGACTGGGAAGCGGCACACAGCTGGCGCTGGCGACGCTAGCGGTCGTCGCGGCGGCTCACGACATGGACCCGAAGGTTCGCGAGCGCGCGCCCGAACTGGGTCGCGGCGGCCGAAGCGGCGTCGGCGTCGCGGCCTTCGAGGCGGGCGGCTTCATCGTCGATTCGGGCCATCCGACCGAGCGGTTCACGACGGCCCCGCCCGAACGGGGCGAATGGGCCGTGCCGGCCGTCGTCGCCCGCCACGATTTGCCCGACTCGTGGCGGTTCGTCCTCGTGTTGCCCGACGCCGAACCCGGCCGCAGCGGCGAGACGGAGAACGAGAGCATGCGCGCCGTCGTCGAGAACGCCGACCCGTCGGTGGCCGACGACGTGGCGACCCTGTTGGTGCGCCGCCTCCTGCCCGCGGTCGCCGAGGGGCGACTGGAGGCCTTCGGCGACGCGGTGGGCGCTCTGGGCCGACTCAACGGCGCGTGGTACGCCGACGAGCAGGGCGGCGTGTACAGACCGCCTGCTGGCCGCCTCATCGACGCGCTGGCGGACCAGCCGTCGGTTCGCGGCGTCGGACAATCGTCGTGGGGGCCGGCCGTCTACGGCGTGACCGACGCCTCGCTGGCCGATACCGCCCGGTCGGTCGCCGAAGACGCGCTGGCGGAAGCGGGCGTCGACGGCGACGTCCGGGTCGTCGCACCACGGAACGAGGGCGCGGCGATAACCCATCAAAACGGCTGAACAATTTAAGGTCCCGGCGGCGAAGGTCGACACATGAATCGAATCCCGTTCGGGATCCAGCGGCTGGATACGGCGATCGGCGGGGGCGCACCTCCCGGCAGCGTCGTCCTGCTTTCGGGGGAGGCCGGCGCCGGCGCCCGGGAGTTCATGTACACGTGTGCGGTCATGAACGGGCTCGCGGAGACCGACCCGGACCTCTTCGACCTCTATTACGGCGGCATCAGTCCCGACGCGACATCGCCCGACGAGGTACACTACGTCTCCTTTACCTCCGAGGAGCGGCAGGTTCGCCGCGAGATGGTGCGGGCGATGGACGAGGAGATAATCGACTCGGCCATCGATAACGTCGAGTTCCACGACCTCTCGCCGGAGTTCTTCCGTCTGAGCCCCGTCCCCCGGGAGTGGTACTCCGCCCGGACGACGAACATCTCGGAGTTGGGCGATACCCAGGACCGCAAGGACGTTCCGGAGGCCCTCGGCGAGCAACTCACCGAACACGCGCCGGGGAACCTCGTCGTCATCGACTCGCTTGCGGACCTCATCAGTTCGACGACCGAGAGCCTGCCGTGGAGCGATATTCCGGTCCTTCTGAAGGGGCTCTCGCGGGCCGCCTACGAATGGGGTGGGCTCATCCTCGTCCACGTCACGCGGGAGACCCTCGACGAGGTCCGCCACGGGCAACTGGTCGACGCCGCGGACGGGACGCTCTCCTTCGAGTGGGAAAGCGGCGGGTCGGCCCGCGCCCGGACGATGGTCGTCAAGCAGTTCCGGGGCGTCCTCTCGCGCATCGAAGACGAGAACATCGTCCGGTTCGAGACGGAGATCGGCGACGCCGGCTTCGACATCAGCGACGTTCGCAAGATTCGGTAGTCTCACCGCCGAACGGGGCCGAACTCTTAACTTCCTGTCGCTAGTACGACCAGTCGATGGCTACCGAGTCGGCCGATGGGTCCGAGTTGGCTGTGACGCTACCGCCACCACTGGAGGAGTGGCTCGACGAACGGGCGGCCGCGCTCGACACCGACCGCGAGGAGTTACTCGTGCAACTGGTCAGTACCTATCGAGCGGCAGCGGACCTCGACGACGAGGCGGTTTCGGTACCGGACGAGGCGGAACTCGACGAACGCATCTCGGCGGTCGTCGAGAGCCGTCTTCAGGCGTCAGAAACCGGCGAAAACGAGGACATCGGGGAGTTGTCGAGCCGCATCGACTCGCTGGAAACCGAGATGGGGGCGGACATCGAGGACGTTCGCGACCGGGTGCTTCAGGTCCGCGATGCCGTCAAAGAGCGTGCCCCGAAGGACCACAGCCACGCCGAGACGCGGGAACTCGCCGAGCGCGTCGACGGCCTCGGGTCGGACCTCGAAGACGTCGGCAGCGAAGTCTCCACGACGGTAGAACAGGTCGACGAAATCGAAGCGAGGCTCTCGGATGTCGAGTCCAAACTCGACCGACTGGCCCGCGTCGTCGTCGCGCTGCGCAAACAGGACGGGACCGCGGCGACCGAACGCGAGGAACGACTCGACCACATCCGACGGCAGGCCAACCGACACGACGTCGTCGAGGCCCGGTGTGCGGCCTGTGGGGAATCGGTCCGTCTCAGTCTGCTGACCGAACCCGCTTGCCCGCATTGCGGTACCGAGGTCCGCGACGTCGAACCGCCGAGCTCCGTGCTCGGCAACGCGCTCGGTATCGGCAAGGCGGAACTGACGGGGGCCGAACCGCCGGCCCTGGAGGCCGACGATGAGTGACGACGACCACGCCGACGACGGCGACCACGAAGGCCGGGGGACCGACGGCGACGGGTCGACGGACGCCGGCCCTGACGTCGAGACGGACCCGTTCGACGATATCGACGATATCGCCGACGGCGAACCGATAGACGACCCATTCACCGAGATGGAAGTCGGGGACATCGACGAGGACGACGTCTGGGCGGAACTCGCCGACGAAGGCGAGGACTCCGGGGACGACGCGGATTCCCTCGATGACGGCGAAGGGACCCTTCAGGGGACGGTCGTCGGCGCCGACGACGTAGCGACCGACGCCGACGAGGCCATCGTCGAGAAGCGGAGTTTCTGCCAGCGGTGTGAGTTCTTCGCCGAACCCCCGGAGGTCGCGTGTACGAACGAAGGGACCGAAATCGTCGAGTTGCTCGATACGGAGCGGTTCCGCGTCCGGAACTGTCCCGTGGTCGCCCAGCGCCGCGGGACCGCCGAGGAAGTCCTCGAGGACTAGCAGTCCGCAGGCTTTTGCCGACCCCGTTCGTAGCTTCGTGCATGCAGTTTTGCGACGAATGCGGCTCCATGATGCACGCCGAGGACGGCGAGATGGTCTGTTCGTCCTGTGGCGCCCGCGAGCCGAAGGACACCGCGAGAGCCGAGGAGTTCGTCTCGACGGAGGCCCAATCCGACGACGACGTCATCGAGTCCTCGGAGGACGCCGACTTCGAGGGCAAGCCGACCGCCGACGACGTCACCTGCGACGAATGCGGCCACGGCGAAGCGTGGTACACCATCAAACAGACCGGCGCCGCCGACGAACCGCCGACGCGCTTTTTCAAATGTAAGGAGTGCGGCCACCGCTGGCGGGAGTACAACTGATACGGACGGTTGTAACGGACTCCGCTCGCCCGTATGTGCCGTCGGGGCGTTTTCGTGCTCTGAGAACGCGCTGGCCGGCTTATGTACCTGACCCTGTTCTATCGTCGTATGTCGCGGGACGGGACACCGAGCAACGAGGCGTCGGAGGAAGACTACGAGATGGCGGTCGAGCGACTGCGTTCGGAACTCGACGTGGGTACGGCGACGGACGTCGGCACGCCCGTTTCCAGAACCGTCGACGAGACCATCGACGGGCTGTTCGGCGACAGCCAGTTCGAGTTCGAGGACTCGCAGGTGAAGGCCTCGCTGGACGAACTCCTGCTGGCGCTGGTCGCGATGCGGTCGTCGGACACCCACGGCAAGCAACTGCTCGACGACCTCGCTGGGGACTTCGATACCGCACTCAGCCCCGGCACCCTCTATCCCCGGCTGCACGACCTCTGTGAGGGCGGCCCCCTCGAGCGCCGCGAGTTGGTAAAGACCAAGGAGTACACCTTCGGCGACGAACGCGAAGCCGGTCGGACCATCGCGGACGCCGCCCGGCAGCATCTCACGCTGGGGATGGTCTTCCGGGCGGCGCTCGAACGCGGCGATTTCGAGTAGGGGCTCCCGCCGAATCCCGCTGGACCGTCCGGCATATGGTGCCTTTTTTGGCGTTGCCCGCCGGACCGACTCGTAATGAGCTACGATTACGACGAGCTGGGGCTCGTCGCCGGGCTGGAGATACACCAGCAACTCGATACGGCGACGAAGCTCTTCTGTAACTGCCCGACGGAGCGCCGGGAACCCGAGGAATCGGCGCGCTCCTTCAGTCGCTATCTGCACCCGACCAAGTCGGAACTCGGCGAACTCGACGAGGCCGCGCTCGAAGAGAGCCGCGTCGACCGCGAGTTCGAGTACCTCGCCTTCGATACGACTTGCCTCGTCGAGGAGGACGACGAACCGCCGCATCGCCTCGACAGCGAGGCGCTGGATACGGCGATGGAGATCGCCTCGCTCCTCGATTGTGAAGTCGTCGACCAGGCCCACGTCATGCGGAAAATCGTCGTCGACGGCTCGAACACCTCGGGCTTCCAGCGCTCGTCACTCATCGCGACGGACGGCGAAATCGAGACCGACGACGGCCCGGTCGGCATCGCCGACATGCTGCTCGAAGAGGAATCGGCCGCCCGCATCGAGGAACACGACGCCGGCGTCACCTACGGGCTGGACCGTCTCGGCATTCCGCTGGTCGAAATCGGCACCAAGCCCGACATCCGGAGCCCCGAGCAGGCACTGGAGGCCGCCGAGCGCATCGGGATGCTCCTGCGGTCGACCGGGAAGGTCAAACGCGGCCTCGGCACCATCCGACAGGACGTCAACGTCTCCATCGCGGAGGGCGCCCGCGTCGAGATGAAAGGCGTCCAGAGCCTCGAAGACATCGACGACCTCGTCGAAAACGAGGTCGGCCGACAGGTCGCGTTGCTCGATATCGCCGAGGAACTCCAAGAGCGAGACGCCGCCGTCGCGGAGCCACAGGACGTGAGCGAGGTCTTCGCCGACACCGACAGCGGCGTCATTTCGGGCGCCGAGGCTGTCACGGCCGTCCGACTGGAGGGCTTCGACGGTCTCGTCGGCCGCGAGATTCAGCCGGACCGCCGCCTCGGCACCGAGTTATCCGACCACGCCAAGCGCCACGGCGCCGGCGGCATCTTCCATACCGACGAACTGCCGGCCTACGGCGTCACCGAAGACGAGGTCGAGGCGCTACGTGAGGCCGTCGACGCGCGCGAGGCGCCACGCGCCTCGGATGGCGCGAGCGGCGATGAGCCGCGAGCGGGGGACGCCGTCGCCCTCGTGGCGGCGGACGCCGACGTTGCCGAGGGGGCCATCGAGGCCGTCGCCGACCGCGCCGAGGTCGCCATCGAGGAGGTCCCCGAGGAGACCCGCGGCGCCAACGAGGACGGCACCTCCCGATATCTCCGCCCGCTGCCCGGCGCGGCGCGGATGTACCCCGAGACCGACGTCCCGCCCGTCGAACCGGACCTCACCGACGTCGAACCGCCGGAACTGCTGACCGAGAAGGTCCAGCGGTACCAGGCGGACCTCGGTCTCGGCGAGAGCCTCGCCGAACAGGTCGCCTACGGCCGCTTCATGACGACCTTCGAGGAGGCCGTCGACCGCGGCATCGACCCGACGACCGCCGCGGGGACCCTCGAATCGACGCTGACCGAACTCCGGCGTGACGACGTGCCCGTCGAGAACCTGACCGAGGACCACCTGCTTTCGGTGCTCGAACTCGTCGAGGACGGCGACCTCCCCAACGAGGGCATCAACCCCGTGCTGACCGCCCTCGCCGAGGAGCCGAGCCTCTCCGCCGAGGAGGCTATCGAGGAGGCCGGCCTCGGCGGTGTCTCCCGGGAGGACGTCCGCGAGGTCGTCGTCGAGGTCGTCGAACGGAACGCCGAGCAAATCGAAGCCGAGGGGATGGGCGCCTTCTCGGGGCTGATGGGCGAGTGCATGGGCCAACTCCGCGGAAAGGCCGACGGCGAGGTCGTCTCGGAGTTGCTGCGCGAGGAAATCGGCAAGCGAACCTGAGGCTCGCGAACCCGCAGGCCGGACCGCCGCATCGACGCCCGTGGTCGGGGGCAGCTTTTAGCGCGTTCGGGCGAAGTTACGGATATGTATTCGACGCGTGGGGCGGCCCCGGTTCCTCGGCTCCCCGGCGGTAGCTCCTATCTCTGTCTCGGGCCGCCGATGGTGGGAATGGACGGGTTGCTCGCGGCGGTGCTGACGCCACGCGAAGGCGAAGCGTCGATAGCGGTTCTCACCGACACCGACCCGAAATCGTTTCTGGAACGCATGGACGACCCGGAGGGCCCGGTGGCCATCGTCGACTGTACCGGCGAGGAACGCGAGGCGGACGGACTCGACGACCGCTTCGTTCGCCGCGTCTCCTCGCCCGCGGACCTGACGAGCATCGGTATCGCCGTCTCGGAGTTCCTCGACCCGTTCGTCGAAGGCGGGCTATCGGTACGGGTCGGTCTCGACTCGTTGACGACGCTGTCGGTCTACGTCGAGCGGAAACAGCTCTTCGCGTTCCTGAACGTCCTCGAACCGCGAGCGACGGGCCACGACGGCCTGTTCGTCGCCGCGCTGTACACCGAGTCGGTGGCCGCACAGGTCCAGTCGACGGTCGAACCGCTGTTCGACGGCCGCATCGAACTGCGCGAGGGAGCAACCGGAAGCGAGATTCGCATCGAGCCCCCCGGCGAGGACCCGACGGACTGGGAACCCTTCGAGAGCGACATCGACCGGGTCGAGGCGGTGCCATCGACGTCTCGTGAGTCGAGCGGGGAACCGACCGTCGACAGCCTCGGTGCGCTCATCCGCCGCGTCGAGGCGACGCGGCTGACGCTGTCCGTGTACAACCCCGGCGGGACCGACCTCGGGCCGCTACGAACCCGGATGGACCGGCTCAACGTCACCCTCGAATCCATCGAAACGCCGAAAGTACCCGAGGGCGTCGCGATGCTCCACCGAAACGGGGAGTTCCTCGTCGCGGAACCGCTCGGGGCATTGCTGTCGTCGCTGTCGCTCGACGAACTACAGGTACAGGACTCGGAACTGTCGCCCATCATCGACCACGTCGACAGTACGGTAACGGGTCTTTCGGTCGTCGAAAAGCCGCTGCTGGTTCGCGCCAGCCGGATGTTCGAACTGCTCGCGTACCGAACCGGGCAGGGAACGCTCCACGTGGGCTTTCAGGAACTGTCGCGGGTCGCCGACGACGAGTACGTGACCCGGCTCTACGAGAACATCGTCGGGTCGGGCGTCGATATCCGCGTCTACGGCGCGCCCGACGCGACGATACCGCTCGACGGCGTCGAAGTTATCGAAAGCGAGAACGAGGAGATTACCGGCTCGTGGTTCGTCGTCTTCGAGGGCGGCGGACGGAGCGGGACCCTGCTCTGTGAGGAGCGGGAGCCGGAGTCGTACCACGGGTTCTGGACGCGTCGGCCGGAACTGGTCGGGGAAGCGGCGGCGTATCTCGAAGCGACCTACTGATTCTCGTCGGCCGGACGCGGAATCTCGCCGTTTCCGATCTTCGCACCCCGCCGCAACACGCCACGCATCGTCCGTGCCTCGCGGCCGGTCGGCTGCGCGCGGCCCACGAGGCGGCGGAACAGCCGGTTCGTCTTGTCTATCTTCTCCTCGGGGTGGCCCACGTCGTGGAGGTAGTCGTCGAAGGTCTCGTAGAGGCCCTCGATTTCGTGTTCGTTGGCGCGTTCGTGCGCCTCGTCGGGATGTTGGGTCTCCTCGACGGTCAACTCCCGGAGTTCGTAGAGGACGATGGTCGCGGCCTGTGCGAGGTTGAGGACCGGGTACTCGTCGTCGGCCGGAATCGAGCAGACGCGGTCGAGGCGGGCGAGTTCCTCGTTCGAGAGGCCGACCCGTTCGCGGCCGAAGACGATACAGACGTCCGCATCGAGCCCCGCCAGTTCGTCGGTGAGGTCCGCGGGTTCGAGGAAGGGATACCGGACGTGCTTGGTGGCGTCCTCGTTGGTCGTCGCCGTGGTGGCGACCGTATAGAAGTTGTCGACGAGGTAGTCGAAATCGACCTCCGTGGCGTTCGGGAGGACGTCCTCGCGGGCGTGGCCGGCGAAGCCGTAGGCCTCGCCCTCGGGGTCCAACTCCGGCGGGTCCACGAGATACAGGTCCGAGAGGCCGAAGTTCTTCATGCCGCGGGCGATGGTGCCGACGTTGCCGGGCGTCTCGGGGTCGACGACGGCGACGGAGATGTTCGGCGTCACGTCAGATCGGAGTAGTCCATGCCGAGGTCGTCGAGCGCCTCGTCGTCCATCTCCTCGATGGCCTCTTCGAGTTCGGGGACGTCCTCGCCCATGTCGGGGGCGGGAATCTCGTCGGGTTCGGTGTCGACGTGGTCGAGCCCACCGTAGCCCTCGGGGGCGCGGTTGCCGGCCGCGAACCACTCGTGGAAGACGTCCGCGAAGTGTTCCTTGCCCTTCTCGCGGCTACCGTCGTCCTCGCGGAACCAGTAGAGGAAGTCCGCCTCGTGTTCGGGACAGAGGAGCACCTCTCCGAGCGGTTCGCCGTAGACGATGCGGGCGACGTTGCAGTCCTCCTTCTCCTCGTTGAGGAGCCAACAGCAGTCACAGGGTTCGCCGGCGACGACGCGCAGGCGGATGAGTCGCTGGCGCGTCTCCTCGGAGACCTCCTCCATCGGCCGGAGTTCCCCGTCCTCGTCGAAGACCTCTTCCTCGTCGAAGCGCCATCCCCGCAGCGCGATAGAGACCTTTGCCATATCCGGGGCTTCGTGATTGGAGCGTATAAGCGCGTCCGTCCCGCGGCGGGGGGCGTCTTGCCCTCGAATCAGGACCCGTGACGGCGGAGTTGGTCTTCCAGCAGTCGCATGGTCGGCGGGACGAAATACGAGGAGGGGTCGAGCGTGACGTAGAGCAAAACGTCATCGCCCCAGCACATCACGACGTGGCCGTTCTCGAAGGTCCGGGTCGTGAACTGGAGGTCGCCGAGCGGCTCGAAGTCGTCCTCTCGGGCGGGACTGCCGACGTACTCGAACACGAGGTCCTCGAAGATGCGGTCCTGTATCTCCCCCGAGTACTGGTCGGCGACGTCCGACCGCATGTAGCGAATCTCGTACTCCCGCTTCTCGATATCGCCGACTGCGACGGTCCTGAGTGCGCCTCCCAACTCCGCGCGGAGTTCGGGAACGTCGAGGAGGTCCGCAGGTGCCATACGACTACTTGCCCGAGTGTCGTTTATAAACGTTCAACCGGTCTCGGGAACTGAAAAGGGACTTCGCATGGCGGGCCGGCGGCACTCGCCTACGCGTGGCGGCTCGCGGCGGCCCGGATTTCGCCGGCGACAGTCGACAGTTCCTCGGAACGGCCGCTCACGGCGGCGGCGACCCTCCGAAGCGTCGCGACGGTGCCGGTCAGATAGCAGTCGCCGTCGCCCGTTCCGACGACGCCGCCAGCGTCCTCGGTCGCGGCCACGAGCGCCTCGCGGTCGGCCTCGGGCAACTCGCCGACGAGGAAGGAAAGCGTCGCGCCCTCCTCGGGGTCGCCGGTGCCGTCACGGAGCGTCATGCTTCGCTCGACTTCGCGGCGGGTCGTCCCGGTCAATTCGACGACGCGAGCCTCCTCGTCGGTGACGACGCGGTCGTCGCCGAGGTGGTGGGCGACCAGCGCCACGTCCCGGGTTTCGGCCACGTCGTGGGTGCGGATGATGTGGGCGCCGCGTTCGACCTCCATCGTCGCTGCCGCGAGGCTGACCGGCAGTTGATCTTCGGTATCGGGGCGGTCGGCGATGTCGCCGAGGAAGTCCTCGCGGTTGGTCGCGGTGACGATGGGCCGGCCGAAGGCGCGGAATTCCCGGAGGCGGCGGAACATCTCCCAGTTGTCCTCGTAGGTCTTCTCGTCGTACCAGCCGCCGAAGGCCGGGTCGATGATTGTCTTGTCCGTGAAGCCGCCGCGCTGGAGGGCCTCGAAGACGTCGTCGATGGTCTTCAGGTGGCCGGGACTCTTGATGTCCGGCGGACTGGCCATCTTGATGACCGCGGCGTCGTGGTCCTCACAGACGTCGGGCATCTTCGGGTCGGCCCACCCGCAGACGTCGTTGACGAGGTCGAAGCCGCCTTCGAGGGCGCGCTCGGCAACCTCCGAATAGCGCGTCTCGATGGACCAGGCGACCTCGGCGTCGGTGTCGACGGCGTCCATTACCGCCAGCGCCTTGTCCAGTCGTTCGAGTTCGACCTCGGGCGGGAGCCAGTCGTTCTTCGGGTTCGAGGACTGCAAGCCGACGTCGATGATGTCCGCGCCCTCGGCGATGAGTTCCTCCTCGGCGAAGGCGACCGCCTGCTCCGGCGTCCCGTGGACGCTCGGGTCGTAGTTCGACTCGACGCTCATGTTGAGCACGCCCATGATTCGCGGGGGGTGGCCGTCACCGACGGGAATCCCGCCAACATCGACAGTTCGCATTACCGCAATACAGCGGCGTCACGGAGTAATACCTTGGCATATCGGCCAGTAGGACGCCACCGATGAGGAGGTCCGTTCGGCCGGAAGGACAGGATTCAAGCGCGTTTCGGCCGCTAGACGGTGTAGATGCAGGATATCGACGGCACCCCGGTCGAGGTGGGTTCGCTGGCGGTGGTCTCCAACCGGGAGCCGTACGTTCACGAGTACGGCGCCAACGGCATCGAGGTCTCGCGTCCGAAGGGCGGCCTCGTGACGGCGCTGGACGGCGTCCTCCGAGCGGCCGGCGGTACGTGGATAGCGTGGGGTAGCGGTGACGCGGATTTCGACCCCGAGGTCGCAGACGATGGCGTCGTTCGGATGCCGCCCGAGACTGGCGACTACACGCTCCATCGCGTCCCGCTGGGACGCCAGCAGGTCGAGGACTACTACTACGGCTACAGCAATCAGGTGCTGTGGCCGGTCTGCCATCTGGCGACCGAGCACCTCCGCGTCGAACCGGGCTTCTGGGACGCATACGAGGCAGTCAATCGGCGGTTCGCCGACGAGGTCCTC
The DNA here is from genome assembly GCF_037031205.1 of Natronomonas amylolytica. Classification (NCBI taxonomy): domain Archaea; kingdom Methanobacteriati; phylum Methanobacteriota; class Halobacteria; order Halobacteriales; family Natronomonadaceae; genus Natronomonas; species Natronomonas amylolytica. The sequence goes on from NZ_JAYEZM010000007.1 coordinate 106,649, forward strand.
GAAAGCGGCCACGAGACGGTCTGGTTTCAGGACTACCACCTCGCGCGGGCGCCGCGACACGTCCGCGCCGAGCGGCCCGAGGCGTCGCTGGCACAGTTCTGGCACATCCCGTGGCCCCACCCGGACGCCTTCGCCGTGACGCCGCACACCGAGGACCTGCTGGACGGCCTGCTGGCGAACGACGCGGTCGGCTTTCACACCGAGCAGTACCGCCGGAACTTCCTGCGGTGTGTCGAGGCGCTCTTGGAACCGGAGGCGGTCGATTTCGAGGCGGGAACGGTCGGCTATCGCGGCCGGTCGGCCGAGACGTTCGTCGCGCCCATCGGTGTCGACCCCGAGTCGATAGCCAAAAAAGCCCGAGCGGCCGACGCCGGGCGGTTCTGGAGAGCGTTGCGCAAGCGCCACGGGTTCGACGAGGGGACGACGGTCGCCCTCGGCGTCGACCGCCTCGATTACACGAAGGGCATCCTCGAACGCCTCGACGCGCTGGCGCACCTCTGGGAGCGGCGACCCGAGCTGCGCGGACGGCTGGTGTACGTCCAGAAGGCGACCGAGAGCCGGACCCACATCGACTCCTATCGGTGGTATCGCCGGGAAGTCGTCGACCGCATCGACGACATAAACGGCCGGTTCGCGACCGACTCGTGGACGCCCGTGGTGTATCTGGACGAACCCGTAGAGCGAGACGCCCTGTTGGGCCTCTATCGGAACGCGGACCTCTGTCTGGTCACCTCGAAACGCGACGGGATGAACCTCGTCGCCAAGGAGTTCGTGGCCGCCTCCCGCGGCGCCGACGGCGTCCTGGTCTGCTCGGAGTTCGCCGGCGCCGCCGAATCGCTCTGTCCGGCGGCGATTCCCGTCAATCCGGTCGACATCCCCGCGGTCGCCGACGCCATCGAGCGGGCCGTCGACATGGACCGCCCCGAACGCGCCGACCGGCTCGACCGCCTCCAGCGAGCGGTCGCCGACGAGGACATCGAATCGTGGTTCGTGACAAACCTCACGCACCTTTAAGCACTGCTTACTCACTTCGTAAGCGCGGCTTAGAGGACTATTCGGGGCACCTCGTCGCGTCTGACGTATGTCGGACGAGTGACGTGCAGTACGAGAAAGCTTATACCAGAGCGACCGGAATGGGCAGATGGAAGCCCGGAGGGCACATCTGGGTAGGGGTACCTTGGTGCGCTCTGGGCCCAGTCTTAACACTATTTAGTGGCGACGCCGGAGTGTCGCTATGCGATACGCGGAGTGGCGACCAGCCTACGAGGCGATCTGCTCGGATTTCGGGTTCGACCCGGCCGCCGACGAACGGGCGAGGGACTCCCTCGCGGAACTAGTGGACGGCGAACGGCCGCTCGCCGTCGACGATGTCGACCTCTCGGGGACGGTCGCCGTCTGCGGCGGCGCGGCCTCGCTGGCCGGCGACCTCGATGCCGTCCGTCGAGCCGATAGCGTTGTGGCGGCCTCCATCGCCGCCGACGTCCTCCGGGATGCGGGCATCGCCGTCGACTGCATGGTGACCGACCTCGACAAGAATCCCGAGACCGCCGAGGCACTGACCGAGGCGGGGACGCCGGTCGCGGCCCACGCACACGGTGACAACCTCGACGCCGTCCGGGAATGGATACCGGCGTTCGACGCCTCGTCGGTCCTCCCGACGACGCAGGCCGAACCCCTCGGCCCGGTCGTCAATCCCGGCGGGTTCACCGACGGCGACCGGGCCGCGTTCCTCGCGGACGCCTGCGGTGCCGAGCGACTGGTCTTCCCGGGATGGGAGTTCGACGACCCGACCGTCGACCGGACGAAGGCCCGAAAACTGCTGTGGGCCGAGCGCCTGCTCCGGTGGCTGGAACTCCGACGCGAGGAGGCGTTCGGCGTTCTCGACGGACGGCGGGACCGCATCGAGTTGCCGTGGCTGGCGGGCGAGTAGCGACGGAACGCCGCCGCCGAGTCGGTTCCTTTTGACGGCAGCACACCGTTTATAAGACCCCACGGCGAAGCGCCGTCGATGGATTCCGTGTCGGTCCACCGCATCGAGTTCGATATCCCGTGGCCGCCCGATACCGCCTACGCGTATCTGGTCGATACCGACGAACCCGTGCTGGTCGACGCCGGAGCACCGGGCGAGGCCGGTACCGAGACCCTCCGGGACGGGCTCGCCGAGGCGGGCTACGAACTCGCTGATATCGACCACCTATTTATAACGCATCCGCACACCGACCACGGCGGGCAGGCCGCGACGGTCGTCGAGGCGGCCGACCCCACCGTGTACGCCCTCGACGGCGTCCGCGAGCGACTCCGACGCGATACCGACGACCTCGCGGCCGCGGTCCGGACGAACGCGACCGAGGTCGGCGTTCCCGACCCCGAAACGGAGGTCGACCGGGCGGTCGATTCGCTCCGCCGCAACCGGGAGTGTCTGCCCCCCGAACACATCGACGTCGAACTCTCGCCGGGCGAGACGGCCGAGGCGGGGCCTCTCGCGTTCGAGGCGATTCACGTCCCGGGTCATCAGGAGAATCAGGCGGCGTTCCGACACGAGGACGTGCTTTTCGCGGGCGATACCGCCGTCGAACCGTTCCGCCCCGCCGCGCTCCACGTCGGCCTCGACGACGACTGTTACGAGGCGATAGACGCCTTCCATCGCGGGTTGGACGCCCTCGAAACCGTCGCGCCCGATATCGAGCGGGTCTATCCCGGCCACGGCCCCGTCTTCGATGACCTTCAGGCCGTCGTCGACCGGGACCGCGCGTCGCTGGAACGGCTCGCCGAGGACTGCCGGACGGCCCTGAGCGACCTCGGCGAGGCGACGGCCTACGAGGTGACCGAAACGCGCGTCGAGAACCTCGAGAAACGGCCCTATACGATATTCGAGTCGGTCGGCGCGCTCGCGCGACTGGAACGGCAGGGAGGCATCGAATCGACGACCGACGGCGGCGTGCGACGATACCGCCTCGACCGATGAAGGACGCTATCAAGGCGAACTTCGATGCCAGCGTGTCGGCCTACGACGCCTACGAGCGGCGAACCGGCCGGTTTGCCGCCCTCGCGCGACTCCTGTACGCCGAGATGGCCGCGCGAGGGGACGGAACGCTCGATGCCCTCCTCGATGCCGGCGCCGGGTCGGGTGTGAGCACGCGCGTCTTCGGCGAGGCGGCGTCACGGACGGTCGCACTCGACATCAGTCGCGAGATGCTCCGCGAGAACAGCGGGTCGCCCTGCATTCAAGGTGACTTCGACCACCTCCCCTTTGCGGACGGGACCTTCGATGGCGTCGCCTTCACCGCCTCGCTCTTTCTGGTGCCGGACCCGACGGTGGCGGTGGAGGAGGCGGAACGCGTGCTTCGGACGGGCGGCGTCGTCGGTGCCGTCGCCCCGCTCGGTTGGTACACCGACGACGGAACGGACGTCTTCGAGACCCTTGACCGGGACTCCCGCTCTCCGACCCGGACCGACGACGTCGAGGCCGCACTTGCCGAGACGTTCGCGGTATCGACCGGCACGTGGCGGTTCGCGACGACCGCCGACGACCTGCGGCTGTTCCACGAGATTCCGGCGATGGCCGCACGGCTGTATCCCAGACTCTCGCCGGACGAGCGGGTCGAGAAGGCCGTGGAACTCCTCGATACCGTCGACGGGACGCTCGAACAGCGGTGGCGGTGGATCGTCGGCGTCTCCGAGTAGGCCGTCGCCCGGGCCGCGAGAACTGCCTCACTCGGGCGTTCCTACGAGCGTATTCGAGGAGATATTTAAATGGAAGGCGATACGATAGATACCATGGCACAGGCTTCCGGCGGATACCTGAAGACGGAATCGCTCACACCCGGCCACTGGTTCGCCGTATTGCTCGTGTTCGTTACCGGTGTCATCCACGTGTACGCCGGCATTATCGAGGGGCGAATCCCCGTCTCGCTCGCTGGAGTCGGGTTCCTCGGAGCCATCGTCCTGTTCTTGCTCGATTACCGTCGGCGCCTCCTCTACCCGGTCGGTATCGTGTACACGGTGGTGCAGTTCCCGCTGTGGTACGTGGCGAATGCCGGCGAATACACCACGCTCGGATACGTCGACAAAACCGTGCAGGCCGTGCTCATCGTCGTTCTCGCGTTTCTCTACTGGACCGAACGATGAGTCCCTGAACGGGCGGCGGGCCGAGATATCGGTCCGCGAGGGCCACGCCGCTCCCGAACGCTGACTCCGAGACGGTCTACTCGTTCCGGTATTCCTTTTCGAAGCCGCGGAACTCGGTTCGGTGGGCTTCCTCGTCGGCGAGAATCGTCACCGCGAGGTCCTCGGTGACGGGGTCGTCGGCCTCCTCGGCGGCGTCGATGAGCGCCCGGTAGGTGTCGATGGCGCCCTCCTCGGCTTCGAGAACGCCCTCGATGACCGACAGCACGTCGGTCGAATCCTCGGGCGGTTGCAGGGAGTCCTGTCGGGCGACGAACTCCGCCGAACTGGGCGGGCGGGCATCCAGCTGTTTGAGGCGGTTGCCGAGCTGCTGGGCGTGACCCAGCTCCTCTTGGATGTCCTGCTGGAGGCTCTCCTTTATCTCCTCGGCACGAACGCCGTCGAGTACGATGGCGTTCGTCTGGTAGTTCATCACGGTCTCCATCTCGTCGCCGTAGGCCTTCCGGAGGAGGTCGACCACGCGGTCTGATGTCATACGGGTTGGTATTCGGTCCAGAGGGCGTTATATCCGTCGTCGGTTCTCACTCGCCGAGACCGTGCCGACGGAATCCGACGGAAGCGCCAGCGGTAAGTACGCGACGGCAGTAATGAATCCAATGGCAGAAAAGCACGTCACCGTCACCTGTCCGGCGTGTGACCGAACGGAGACCTTCGAGAAACTCGGGGCGGCCCGGGAGTTCATCGAGACACACCGGACGGAGACGGGCCACGAAGCGACGTGGGAACTCCCCTCGCTTTCGGCGGGCGTCGAGCGCGCCGGCGACGAGGCCGGCGTCTGTGGCCGCCCGGAGTGTACGACGACGGAGTCGCCGCTGTATCAGGGCGACGAATAGGGACGGCCACGCGGCCCGAACCGCCTTCGACCGGCCCGGACAAAACCTATTAGAAACGGGTCCGAACCCGGGGATATGGTCCCCGAGACCGAATCCTCCAGAGGCTGCGAGAAGTGTGGTCACACCGAAACCGAAGTCGGCACCATCTCGACCACCGGCGGCGGCCTGAGCAAGATGTTCGACATCCAGACGAACAGTTTCAAGGTCGTCTCGTGTACGAACTGCGGCTACTCCGAATTATACCGGGACGATACGGCCGGGGCGAGCGACATCGTCGACATCTTCCTCGGCTGATGGCCGACGGCGCCATTCTGGTCGTCTTCCTGCTTTTCGCGGTGGCAGCGCCGCTGGTCCTCTATGCGTTGGTACGTGCCGAACACGACCAGCGAGAGGAGATGAGTCGGGAGGAAGCCGAACGCGTCGCCCGTCGGGACACCGACGACGAACGCTGAGTCACTTCGCCACGAGCACGAATCGCGGCGCTACGGCGTCAGAACGACCTTTCCGCTGGATTTGCGGTCCTCGATGAACTGGTGGGCCTCGGCGGCGTCTTCGAGGTCGAAGGTGTGGCCGACCTGCACTTCGAGGGTACCGTCGCCAAGCAGTTGGGTGAGTTCCGGCACGGCGCCCATCACCTTCATCGGCTTTTCCTCGATGGCGCGGCCGAGGTGGTAGCCGATGACCGTCTTGTTGCCGAACAGGAGGTCGGCGGTGTTCGGACGGCCGGGTTCGCCGGCGGCAGCGCCGAACGAGACCATCCGGCCGAACGACGTGAGGGCATCGAGGCTCCGGTCGGTCGTGTCGCCGCCGATGCCGTCCAGCACGAGGTCGACGCCCTCGCCGTCGGTGATCTCGTCGACCCGGTCGACGAAGTCCTCCTCGGTGTACTGGACGGGGTGGTCGAGCCCCAATTCCTCTGCCATCGCGAGTTTCTCCTCGGTCGAGGCGGTGCCGATGATTTCGGCGCCGGCCTCGTCGGCCAACTGGACGGCCGCGCTACCGACGCCGCCCGCCGCGGCGTGGATGAGGACTGTCTCACCCTCTTCGAGGCCGCCCCACTCGTGGAGGCAGTTGTGCGCGGTCAGCCACTGGACGGGGAAGCCGGCGGCCTCCTCGAAGGAGAGGTCGCCGGGCACGTCGAGCAGGCCGCGAGCGTCGGCGATGGCGTACTCGGCGTAGCCGCCGCCGTTGACCAGCGAGACGACGGCCTCGCCTTCCTCGCGGTTGACGCCCTCGCCGACGGCGTCGATGACGCCGGCGACCTCCATGCCGGGGGTGTACGGCGGTTCGGGCCCGCCGTGATAGTGGCCGCGCCGCTGCATGATGTCCGCGAAGTTGATGCCTGCCGCCTTCACCTCGATGCGGACCTGCCCCTCTCGCGGTTCGGGGGCGTCCGTCTCCGTTACCGCCAGCGCATCGGAATCGCCGAATTCGGTTACCTCGATAGCCTTCATGAGTCGTCCCTACGTGAGGGCGGCTGTCTTATCAATGTTAACCACACATGGACGATTCAGACAGCATGTTAAAGTATGCGCCAGCGGGTGATGGGTGACCCCCGTGACCCGCGGCCCCTATTGAATCCCCCATCACCTGCGCGAATAGTTTTAAGCGGGTCCGGTCGTCTCCCTACGGTATGTCATACGACTGCTCGTTCCTCGATTCGCTCGACCTCGACGGCGACGTGTCCTTCGAGGACTCGGCCCGCGCGAACCACGCGGCCGACTGGGTCGCAGGGGAGGCCGGCCTCGGCGTCACGCCCGACGCCGTCGTCTGGCCGAAATCGACCGCCGACGTCTCGGCGGTCATGGAAGCCGCCCACGAACACGAGGTGCCCGTCACGCCCTACGCCGCAGGTACCTCGATGGAGGGCAACGCCGTGCCCCTGTTCAAGGGCATCAGCATGGACATGACCAAGATGAACGACGTCCTGGAGGTCCGTCCGGACGACTTCCAGATAGACGTCGAACCCGGCGTCATGGGCAACGTCATCGACGACACCGTCGGCGAACACGGCATGTTCTTCCCGCCGATGCCCTCCTCGGCCAACATCTCCACCATCGGCGGCATGATAGTCAACGACGCCGCCGGCCAGAAGACCGTCAAGTACGGCGAGGTGGCCGACTGGGTGCTCGAACTCGAAGTCGTCCTCGCGGACGGCACCGTCATCGAAACCGGAAGCAAGGCCGTCAAGACGTCGTCGGGCTACAACCTCAAGGACCTCATCATCGGCAGCGAGGGGACGCTGGGCGTCGTCACGCGCGCGACACTTGAACTGGAGGGTCGACCCGAGCAAATCAGGGGCGGTCGCGCCGTCTTCGAGTCGATGGACGACGCCGCAGAGGCCGTCTTCGACGCCGTCCGGTCGGGCGTCGACGTGGCGAAACTCGAACTCATCGACCCGCTGGCCGGGGAGATGGCCAACGACTACTTCGATACCGGCCTCCCCGACGCGTCGATGATATTCGTCGAGTTCCACGCCAACCACAACATCGAGGAGGAAATCGAGTTCTTCGAGGCCATCCTCGAGGCCCACGACGTCCAGCAGTTCGAAATCGCCGAAGACGAGCGGATGGACGAACTCTGGGCGGCCCGCGACGAACTCGCCTTCGCCGTCCAGCAGTACGACCCCGACCTCGAACCCCGCCATCCCGGCGACGTGACCGTCCCCATCAGCAAGTACCCCGACATCATCCGCTATGCGAAGGACCGCGCCGAAGAACACGACATCCTCCTGCCGTGTTTCGGCCACGCCGGCGACGGCAACGTCCACTACGCCGCCTTGGTCGACCCCGACGACGAGGCGATGGTCGCCGCCGCCGACGAACTCTACGACGACATCGTCCAGCAGGCCATCGAATGGGGCGGCACCGCGACGGGCGAACACGGTATCGGCATGGGCAAGCGAAAGTTCCTCGAATTAGAACACGGCGCGGACGGCGTGCAGGCGATGCGCGCCGTCAAGGCCGCACTCGACCCCAAGGACATCCTCAATCCGGGGAAGATGTTCCCCGAGACCGAGGAAGAAGGCGTCCGTGTCGAGATGCCGACCGGCGAGTAGTTTTTCCCCGTCGACGCGATATCCGGTGGTATGAACCGGCAGGAAATCGCCGCCGCGGCCGAGGAGCTACGCGAGGCCGACACCGTCGCCGCGCTGACCGGTGCTGGCGTCTCGACGGCCTCCGGCATCCCCGATTTCCGCTCGGAGGACGGCATCTGGACCGAGTACGACCCCAACGACTTCCACGTCCGTCGATTTCGGGCCGACCCCGAGGGGTTCTGGGACGACCGCATCGAACTGGTCGAGGACCTCTTCGGCGGGGATTTCGAGCCGAACGCCGCCCACGAGGCGCTGGCCGAACTGGAGGCGGCGGGCCACCTCGACGGCCTCGTCACCCAGAACGTCGACGGCCTCCACCAGCAGGCGGGCACCGAGGAACCCATCGAGATTCACGGCAACGGCCAGCGCGTCGCCTGTACCGGCTGTAACCGACGACTCGACGCCGACCCCGTCTTCGAGCGCGTCCGCGAGGGCGAGGTACCGCCGACCTGCGAGCGATGCGGCGAGGTGCTGAAACCCGACGTCGTCCTCTTCGGCGAACAGCTCCCGCAACACGAACTCCTCAGCGCGCAGTCGCTTTCGAAGGACGCCGACGCCTACCTCGCGGTCGGGTCGTCGCTGACCGTCGAACCCGCTGCCTCGCTGCCCCGGGTCGCCGCCGAAAACGGCGCGACGCTCATCGTCGTCAATCTCGATTCGACCGGCCTCTCGGACCTCGCGGAGTTCGACTTCCGGGCGGACGTGACCGAGGCGCTGCCGGCCCTCGCCGACGCCGTCGTAAACGGGACGTAGCTTTTTGCACCCCCGATTCGTGGGGTGAGGTGCCATGGACTACAAGGTCATCGACCTCGATGACGTACCGGTAACCGACCTCTCGGAAGTCGAGGGGGTGCCGCCGGACCTCGATATCCGTCCGGTCGGCGACCAGCTCGGCCTCTCGGAGATGCGAGCGACCGTCTGGTATTTCGAGCCCGGCGAGGAGATCCAGTATCACGCCCACAGCGAGCAAGAGGAGATGTACTTCGTCCTCGAAGGCGAGTTCTCGCTGAAACTCGGCCGCTCCGGGGAGGAGGAGTACATCGAGGCCGACGAGGGGACGTTCTGGGTCGCCAAGCCGAAGGTCGGCCACGGCCACCGCTGCGTCGGCGACGACCGGGGTGTCGTTCTCTCCTTCGGCGCGCCGCCGGTCGAAGACCCCGGGTTGGACCCCCACTCGCTGGAGGAGTAGCTACTCGGCGCCCCCCGGCCCGCTCGACTCTCGAAGCACCGAAAGTGCCCGATATCCCCGGTATTCCGCGAGTGCGGTCACACCGAGCAGCGCCGCGAGCATTACCGCGCCGAACAGCGCGGAATCCGTCGAATCGAGTCGGTCCATCGTGAAGTGCAGCCAGAAGACGTCGGCCCATCGACTGCCGTGGAGGGCGACGAGGGCGGGATGCGAGTAGAGTTTCGCGGCATCGGGGAGCATCGCCCAGGCGCCGCCAGCGAGCACCCAGACGCGCGGATAGCGGGCGTTCGGAACCAGAAAGGTGACGAGCAGCGTCGTGAGGGTGGCACCGACCGCGAAGTGAGCGACCCCCTGCGACATTCAGAAGTCCGTGTCGACCTCGGCCGGCGAGTCGGCGTCGCCGTAGGTCGTCTCGAGGAACTCGTAGATGCGGGCGGACTGGCTCATCGTGACGCCGTACTCGTCGTCGACGATGACGGGAACCTGCCGCTGTCCCGAGACCGCCCTGACCTCGTTGCGTTTGGAGTGTGCCCCTTCTACCCAGACGCTGTCGTATTCGACGCCGAGTTCGTCGAGTTTGTCGACGACGAACTCACAGAACGGGCAGGCCTCCAGTCGATAGAGCGTGACTGACATACGCGTACACCCGCGCCCCGAGAGCAAAAAGCCGACGGCGCCGGAAGTCGGAGGAGTCCCCGAATCCGCCTGTGGGTTGCTGGCGACCGCGTTTTTAAGTTAGAGCGGCCGGTTGGGCGTGACATGCCGCCAACTCCCGGCGAGGACGCGCCCGATTTCGAAGCACTGCTCTGTGATGGCGAGACGTTCCGTCCGACGGCGCTCGACGACGCGCTCGGCGACCGCGGTGCCGTCCTCGTCTTCGATGGGTTCGTCTTCTCGGCCATCGCCCGGAACTGGTGGCGCCGATACGACGACGCCGACTGGGACGAATTCGACGACGTTCCCGTCTACGGTATCGTCAGCGACGGCCCCTACGCGATCAACGAGTTCCTCCGGCAACTGGACAGTCCCTTCTCGATGTTCTCGGATACCGGTGGCGAGGTCGCCGACGCCTACGACCTGCTGGTCGAACGCGAGGGGATGGCCGGGACGGAAACGTCACGCCGCGGAATCTTCGTCCTCGACGATGCAGGCGTCATCCGGCACGCGTGGGACACCGACGACTGGATATATCCGGTGCCGCGAGAGGAGATCGAAGGCGCCGTTGCCGAGCTTTAGGCCCCGTTCTCGTACTGCTCGAACCAGTCGCCGAGGCTCTTTCTGACGGCGCCGACCGTGCTTCCGACGTTGAGCAACTGGTAGCCGGCGTCGACCTTCTCGTGGACGTCGTCCATCCCGCTGGTCAGTCCCCCGACGACCACGTCGTTGTCGAGGGCAGCCGCTCGGACCGTCTCGACGGCCTCCTGCACCTCGGGATGGTCGGCGTCGCCCGGATGGCCGTAGGAAACCGAGAGGTCGTTGGGGCCGATGAAGACGAAGCCGAGTTCGGGTACCGAGACGATGTCGTCGATGTTGTCGACGCCCGCCGCGGTCTCGATGGTGACGCCGAGCATCACCTCCTCGTCCTCGGTTTCGGTGTAGGCCTCGCCGGCACCGCCCCACCGACTGGCCCGCGGCGAAGCGAGACCGCGCTTGCCGGGGGCGCCGTCGTATTCGAAGCGGGCCGCTTCGATGGCCCGGCGGGTATCTTCGGCTGTCTCGACGCGCGGGATGAAGACGTTCCGAACGCCCGCATCGAGAGCCTTCCGAACGAGGGCGGGTTCGTGGGTCGGCAGGCGAACGAGCAGTTCGGTGCCGACGGCGTCGGCGGCCCGAAGCAGGTCCTCGAGGCGCTGGCCGTCCCAGGGGCTCGGCCCGGCGTGTTCGAGGTCCATCCAGACGAAATCGAAGCCGAGTTCGCCGATCAACTCGACCATCATCGGGCTATACAGGCCGTCGATGACGCCGAAGGCAGCCTCGCCGTCTTCGACCGTCCGCCGGAGGTCGTTGATTCGTAAATCGGACATACTCCTCTGTTCGGGCGCCAGCACCAAGAAGGGGGTGCCGGGTCGGTCAGGCGCTCGCGTAACGCTCGTAGAGCGGCCGGGTCACGCGCTCGACGCGCGCAGTTCGTTCCTCGGTCTGATAGGTGGCGACCGGCGGCGCCTCACGATGCCGGTACACCTCGATTCGCTGGCGGTCGCCCTCCAGTCCACGCGACGTTGCCGGCGCGTACGTGACGATATCGACGATGGGGTAGCGGTCCCAGTCGGTCGTTTCGAGTTCGGCACGGACCGACCGCGGCCACGGCGGCGACGCTGGACGGACGCGCATTGCCGGTTACGGCAGGCCGAGTTCCTTGGCGATGGTGTTCAGTTGAATCTCGTCGGTGCCCTCGACGATGCGGAGGATGCGCGCGGTTTCGAGTTCGTCCATGAACGGGTTGTCCTCCGAGAGGCCGTTGGCGCCGTGGACCTGTACGACGTCGTCGGCGACGTCGAAGAGGACGTTCGAGGCGAGGTACTTGACGATGGACGATTCCTGAATGGCCTGCTCGCCGTTGTCCATCAGCCACGCGAGTCGGAGGCCGGCGGCGTTCGCGGCGAAGGCGTTCGCCTGCGCCTCCGCGAGTTTGTGGGAGACGCCCTGGAACTTGCCGATGGGCCGGCCGAAGGCCTCGCGTTCGTTGGCGTATTCGACGCCGCGCTCGATGAGGAACTCGGCGTGGCCGAGCGCCCGCGCGCCGATTTCGAGACGGCCCAGCGAGAGGAACTCCATCGCGTCGTAGAAGGCGCCGTCCTCGGTGCCGAGAACCCGGTTTTCGGGGATGCGAACGTCGTCGAGGACGATTTCGCCCTGCATGCCAGTCATCCCGACGGCGTTGTTCATCGAGGCGACCTCGAACTCGTCGTCCTCGACGATGAAACAGGAGATGCCGCCGTACCGGCCCATCTCCTCGATTGGCGACGTGCGGGCGAACACCTGCACGAAGTCCGCGTAGGGGGCGTTCGTAATCCACTGTTTGCTGCCGTTGAGCACCCACTCGTCGCCGTCCTTCTCGGCGGTCGTGTCCATGTTCGGCGAGTCGGAGCCGACACCGGGTTCAGTCTGCGCGAAGGCGGTGGATTTCTCGCCGCGGACGCAGGGTTTCAGGTACTCCTCGACCTGGTCGCCCTCCGCCTGCGCGAGGAGGGGCTTGGGACCTTCGGGACCGGCGAGGGCGTACTCGGCGATGCCCGGTCCCGTCGAGGCGACCCTCTTGATCGCACGATACCACGTGACGTTGGAGACATCGTCCCCACCAGCCTCTTCGGGGAGGTTCATCGCGTAGAAGCCCGCCTCGGCGCTCTTCTTGCGGACCTCCTGAATCGCCTCCTGCACCTCGGGGACGAGTCGTCCGTCGTCCTCGTGGCGTTTCCGGGGGTTCGACCACGCTTCGCCCAGTTCGTCCTCGATGGGCTGGACCTCGCTTTCGAGGAACTCCTCCAGACTCGAGAGGATGAGGCTGGTTTCCTCGTCGGTATCGAAATTGATGCCGGCGGATTCGGTTGCCATAGCCTCACATACGACGGCGCCCTCTTGAAGCCTACGCGCCGAAGCGACGGCTGATTTAAACCGCCAATCCTCGCAGGGTTTCCCGCCGACGGCAGGCTTATGTGCCGCGGCGGCCACCCACGGTCCATGCGACTCGATGGCGTGCGCGTGCTCGACCTCACGCGCCTGTTGCCCGGCCCGTACGCGACTCAACTACTCGCGGACGCGGGCGCCGACGTAGTGAAAATCGAGGATACCGGCGCGGGCGATTACGCCCGACACATGCCGCCGACCACCGAGGAGGGAATCGGCGCCGTCTTCGATGCCGTCAACCGCGGCAAGAAAAGCGTCTCTCTCGACCTCAAAAGCGAGGGGGGGCGGGAGGCCTTCTACGAACTCGTCACCGAAGCCGACGTGGTCATCGAGGGGTTCCGCCCCGGCGTGACCGAACGCCTCGGCGTCGACTACGAGACGCTGACCGACTATCGCGAGGACCTCGTTTACTGCTCGCTGACCGGCTACGGGCAGGACGGTCCACACGCCGACAAGGCCGCCCACGACCTCAACTACATCGGCCTCGCGGGCCTGCTGGATATGACCCGCGAGAACACCGACGAGGCCCCGCGCGCCCCGGGCTATCAAATCGCCGATATGGCCGGAGGACTGCTCGCAGCCTTCTCGATTTGCTCGGCGCTCCTCTCGCGGGAACTCGGCAATACCGGCGGCGAGTATCTGGATGTGGCGCTGACCGACGCGGTCGTCTCCTTCTCTCAATCACTCGCGCCGCAGGCGCTTGCCGGAGAGGACCCACGGCCGGGTGAGACGGCCCTGACCGGCAAGTACCCGTGGTACGACGTCTACGAGGCCGCCGACGGCGGGTACGTCACTATCGGCGCGCTGGAACCACAGTTCTGGAGCGCCTTCTGCGAAGCCGTCGACCGACCCGAACTCATCGGCAAGCATATGACAGACGACCCGGCGGAGCGACAGGCCCTCCGGGAGGAACTCGAATCTATCTTCGCCGAGCGGACCCGCGACGAGTGGGCCGAAGCGATGGCCGATGTCGATGCGGCCGTCGATGCGGTGTACACGCCCGCAGAGACGTTCGAACACCCGCAGATCGAGGCCCGTGGCTACGTCGAACGGCCCGAGGATGGGCAACCGCGAGTCGGCTTCCCGCTTCGCGGTTCGGAGATCGACCACGGCGGCGCCGGGGCACCGCCCGGACACGGGAGCGACACGGAGGCGTTACTTCGGGAGGCGGGACTGGACGACGAGGAACTCGAACGCCTCCGCGAGGAGGGCGCTATCAACTGATACGGACGGTTGTAGCGGTGTTCAGGTGCCGTCGCCCCGTGGCCTACACCGGTCCGTACGAGTCATCGGTGAGAAGGCCGGCCAGCGCGTGTCGCTTCAGAAGTGCGAACCCGACGAAGACCACGAGGAAGCCGGCGACCGACAGCAGGCCGATGGTTTCCCCGAGCAGGAAGACGCCGGCGACGGTGGCGACGATGGGCACGAGATAGGCCACGAGGCTGGTCTCGAAGGCCCCCTGTTCTTCGAGGATGGTGTAGTAGATGACGAAAGCCAGCGCCGTCGAGAAGACGCCAAGATAGACGATGGCGCCGAGCGCGGTCGGTGCGAGCGTCGCGGCCGACAGGCGCTCGCTGGCGCCGAAGCTGACGGCGTGCAAGACGAGGCCGCCGACGAACATCGACCAGCCGGTAAGCGCGACGCGGTCCATCGACGGGCCGGCACGCTGGACGAGGACGCCCCCCAGCGCGACGCTGATGGCTTGACCGACGATGATGAGTCGGCCGAGCGTGTCGCCGGCCAGCAGGTTGGTGGGGTCGGGCTGGACGATGAGGCCGATACCGAGGAAGCCGAGACCGACGCCGACGGCACCGAGCGTCGAGAGTCGTTCGCCGAGCAGCGCCAGCGCCCACAGCGCCGTGGCGATGGGGACCAGCGCCTGCAGGATGGCGGCGATGCCGCTGGGGACGGTCTGCTGGCCGATGAACAGCAGGCCGTTGCCGGCGACCAGAAAGAGCCCGCCGCCGAGGATGGCGAGCCGATTGTTTCGGCCGGTCGGCCACCAACCGTCGCGAGCGACGACGGCATAGGCCAGAAGGAGGACGGCGGCCACGTCGTAGCGGAACGCCGCGAACAGCAGCGGCGGGAGGTACTCGAGACCGACGGTAATCGCCGGGAAGGACAGGCCCCACAGCCCCGCGAGCGTGACGAACAGCGTGGTAGCGTACAGCCGTGACACACCTACCGGTAGCGAGCCCTCGGTCTAATCCCTGCCGTTTCGTTGGCGAACAGGCGACCCGCTCTGAGACGACGGACCGTGGGTCGCGGTGGCGCGTCGGCGCCTGCTCCCGCCTCGGCGGCCCGTCGGCGACTGGTCAGCGCACGCACCGTCTGGTCTCGTTCTGATATACAAACCCTCGCCGGAGAGCGGAAGTGCATGGGAACTCACCAGTCGGCGCCGACGCCGGCGCAGGCTTCCACGTAGCTCTTACCGAGACCGGCCGCCGCGCCTCCACGGGGCGCGACCGCCGGAGCGTATAAAAAGGGAGCGCGTTAGAAGCTGAAGAGGTCGATACCGCCGGTGACGCCGATGACCTGTCCGGTGATGTAGTTGGACTGCTCGGAGGACAGGTAGGCGACGAGGTTGGCGACGTCTTCCTCCTTGCCGAGTTTGCGCATCGGCGTGGCTTTGGCGATGCGGGCGAAGTGCTCGTCGACCTCTTCGAGTTGGTCGATGGGAAGGTCGGCGAGTTGGCCGACGACGATGCTGGGGGCGATGACGTTGGAGGTGACGCCGTGCTGGGCGCCTTCGAGGGCGAGCGTCTTGCCGAAGCCGATGAGTGCGGCCTTCGTCGCCGAATAGGACAGCTGGCCGAAGCCGCCCTGCCAGCCGGCCATCGAGGACATGCTGATGATGCGGCCGAAGCCGCGGTCCTTCATGTTGGGGTAGACCTCGCGTGTGATGTTGTAGGCGCCCGTGAGGTTGACCGCGATGTCCCGGTCCCAGATGTCGTTCTCGAAGTTCTCGACCTTGTCGCGGGCGTCGACCATCCCGGCGTTGTTGACGAGGATGTCGATGCCGCCGGTCTCCGCCTCGAGGGCGGCGACGGTGTCGGAAACGTCGTCGCGGTCGGTGAGGTCACACTCGACGGCGTGGGCCGTGCCGCCGTACTCGTCCTCTATCTCGTCGGCGATGTTTTCGGCCTTGTCGAGGGCGACATCGAGGATGACCACTTCGGCGCCTTCCTCGGCGAGAATACGGCAGTCTTCGCTTCCGATTCGTCCGGCACCGCCCGTCACGAGGGCGGTCTTGTCGTCGAGTCCTAGGTCCATTGCGTTCCGCTATGTTGGTGGTTCACGCATAAGGATTTGGACGGCGATGGGAGGGTGGTTTAGAAGGCCCTGGGGAATTCGAGGTGTGGCGTCGTCCGGTTACACGATGTCGACGATGTCGAGCAACTCGCGCAGGTCCCGTATCTCGTGGTCGGTTTCGGGGCCCCACGCCTCGTCTCCGTAGCCGACGGTTCCGAGGCCGACCCCGGCGGCCCCGGCGATGTCGTTTCGGTGGCGGTCGCCGACCATGACCGTTCGGTCGGGGTCAGCGTCGGTTCCCGCCAGCGCGTCCTCGAACATGCGCGCGTCGGGCTTCTTGTAGCCGATCTCCTCGGAGGTCGTGACGTGGTCGAAGCAGTCGTAGACGTCGAAGGAATCGAGCATGTCGTGGGCTTCGGCGGTGTCGATATCCGAGACGATGGCCTGCTGGATACCGGCGTCGTGGAGGGCTTCGATGGTCTCGACGGCGCCGTCCTCCGCGCGGAGCGTGGCGGCGGTCGCTTCTTCGAGAACGCGCTCCCAGTCGTCCGGCGGATTCCCGTCGAACAGGTCCGTGGTGGCCTTCCGGTAGCCCACGTGGGCCGACTGGTATTCGGTGCCGTCGGCGGCCTTGAAGTGGTCGCCGAGGGTTGACTTCCATTCGTCGAGGGCGGCCTCGGGGTCCATGCCGTGGTCGGCGGCCAACTCCGAGATGAAGGCGGCATACCCCTCGCGGATGGAACGGAGTTCGACGATGACGCCGCCGATGTCCCAGAAGACGGTGTCGTAGTTCCGGTCTGTCGGGGGAGTGTCCTCGCTCATGGCTCGTAGTATCGGACGCCGTCGCGGAGTTCGCTCGTTATCTCGTCGCGTTCGTCGAGGTGAGCGAGGGCGCTCATCGCCTCGGGAATGAGGTACTTGACGTCGCGGTCGCCGGCCAGCGCCATCGCGACGCCGCCGACCGTCGAGTAGCCGTCGGCGACGAGGTCGGCGACCCCGTCGAGGCGGTCATCGAGGCTCGTTCGGTCGCGTTCGACGACGGCTTGCAGGTCGTTGTGAATCCGGCCGTGGCCGGGATAGACGCGGTCGACGTCGAGCGATTCGAGGCGGTCCAAGGCGGTGTAGAAGGCATCGAAGGCCTCGCGGTGGCCGTCGTCGAGGCCGTCGTGCATGACGACGGGACGGAAGGGTTCGAGACCCATGTCGCCGGCCAGCAGGACGCGCTCGCCGTCGACTTCGGTGGGGTAACTGAGATGGTCGGCCTGATGGCCGGGCACGTGGACGGCGCCGATTTCGAGGGGACCGACCCGCGTGGTGTCGCCGGGTTCGATCCAGACGTCGACCTCCTCGGGCGGGAGGTGTTCGGAGTCCCGTTCGAGCGACTCGACGGCCATGTTGACGGCCATCTCCAGTTGCTCGTCGGGGAAGCCGGCTTCCGCGCAGTTCTGCCGGACGCGGGCTTCGAGGGCTTCGGGGTCCCGCTGGAACCGCGCTTCGACGCCGGCGGGGGCGTAGACGGTGGGGTCGCCGGCCTCCAGAATCGTCGGGACGAGCCCGACGTGGTCGATGTGCGGATGGGTAATCAGGACGTGTTCGATATCGCCGGGGTCGTAGCCGTGGTCCGCGAGTGCTGCCTCGAACGATTCCTCGTGGTCGGGGGCGGCGGCGTCGACGAGCACCGGTTCGGGGCCGTCGACGAGATAGCAGGCGACGTGGCCCGGCGGCCACTCCACGTCGAACTCCAGTCGGTGGACCTGCGTCTCCGTGTTCCGTACTTCCATTCACCGGAAGAATGCGACCACACGGCTTAAGCCTTCGTTTTGATACAAGGCTGTTGAATTTTCCATTGTTCAGACCTCGTCTCGGGAACTTACCTTTATTAATGTTCCCTCGAAACGGACAGGCGTCACAATGACAGCCAGACACACGAGCGTCGAGACGGCGCGTGGATACCGATGTTAGAACAGTTCAGCGTCGAGGGGAAGACGGCCATCATCACCGGCTCCAGTCAGGGCATCGGCGAGGTGACCGCGAAGCGGTTCGCCGACGAGGGCGCCAACGTCGTCGTCACCTCCCGCTCGCAGGACAAGATCGACGAGGTCGCCGACGAAATAAACGACAGCGACCGGCCGGGGCAGGCCATCGCCGTCGAGTGCGACGTTCGCGAGCGCGACTCCATCGAGGCGCTGGTCGACGCCACCGTCGAGGAGTTCGGCCGCGTCGACTCGATGATAAACAACGCCGGCGCGTCTTTCATGGCCTCCTTCGACGACATCTCGGAGAACGGCTGGAAGACCATCGTCGACATCAACCTCCACGGCACCTTCCACTGCTCGCAGATCGCGGGCCAGCGGATGCAGGAACAGGACGGCGGCGGCACCATCATCAACTTCGCGTCGGTCGCCGGGACGATGGGCTCTCGCTACATGAGCCACTACGGCGCCGCGAAGGCCGCCGTCGTCAACCTGACGACCTCGCTCTCGGCGGAATACGCCGAGGAGAACGTCCGCGTCAACTGTATCGCCCCCGGCCTCGTCGGCACGCCCGGCGTCGCCTCCCAGATGGGCATCGACCCCGCCGACGTCGACCGCGCCGACATCGCCAAGGACATGGGCCTGCCCGAGGAGATCGCCGATATCACCCAGTTCCTCGCCAGCGACGCCTCTTCCTACATCGTCGGTGAAACTATCACCGCACAGGGCGTCCCGCCGCTGGAGGACTCACAGCTATAACCATGACCGACACCGAACGCGACGTCTTCCTGCCCGTGGCCGCACAGCCGAGCGTCGACGCCCTCGTCGAGCAAGCGAAAACCGGCGAGGAGTTGGGCTACGACACCGCGTGGCTCCCCGAAACGTGGGGGCGGGACGCCGTCACGACCCTGACGAGTATCGCCCACGGCACCGAGGACATCGACATCGGCACCTCGATCATGCCGGTCTACTCGCGGTCGCCGGCTCTCATCGGCCAGACCGCCGCCACCCTTCAGGAGGTCTCGGAGGGGCGGTTCCGCCTCGGCCTCGGCCCGTCGGGTCCCATCGTCATCGAGAACTGGCACGGCGTCGACTTCGGGAACCCGCTGCGGCGGACCCGCGAGACGGTCGACATCGTCAAGAAGGTCCTCTCCGGTGAGGAACTGGAGTACGACGGCGAGTACTTCGACCTGCAGGGCTTCCGCCTGCGCTGCGACCCGCCGGAGACCGTCCCGCCGGTCGAAACCGCCGGGATGGGGCCGAAGGCCGTCGAACTCGCGGGCCGCTTCGCCGACGGCTGGCACGCGCTCATGCTGACGGCCGACGGCATCCAGGACCGACTGGAGGATTTCAACCGCGGCTCCGAGATGGGCGACCGCGACCGCTCCGAACAGCGCGTCAACCTCTCGCTGACCTGCTGTGCGCTGGACGACGCCGAAGAGGCCAAGCGACTCGTCAAGGGCCACACCTGCTTCTACATCGGCGGGATGGGCACGTTCTATCGGGACAACCTCGCCCGACAGGGCCACGAGGACGTGGCCGAAGCGGTCTACGACAACTGGCAGGAGGGCGACCGCGAGGCGGCGATGGCCGCCCTGCCCGACGACCTGCTGGAGGACCTCGCCGTCTGGGGGACGCCCGAGGAGGCCCGCGAGCGCTTCGAGCGGTTCGCTGACCTCGACGGGCCCGACGCCGTCTCGGTGTCGTTCCCGCGCGGCGCGGAACTCGACCAGATCGAGCAGACGATGGACGCACTCCAGCCGAACTGACGTCTGTCACCATAGCGTTCTTCGGCTCGCATGTCGTTTCTCGCGTTGACCAACACCGAACGGCTGCCCGCGGTGCTGACGCCGTCCCAGCAGTAACTCATCGTCCGTTCGCCTCTTTTTTATAAGACGCACCGATTTCCGACGGGATGAAGTATATATCGCTGGCCCCGACAGAGTGCGTCATGACGGATTCGTATACGGGGGCGGACCTCTTCGTCGACGCCCTCGAACAGTACGGGGTCCAGCATCTCTTCGGCAACCCCGGGACGACCGAGTTGCCCATCATGAACGCCCTGTCGGAAAGCGACGTCGAGTACGTCCTCGGCCTGCAGGAGGACGTCGCCACCGGGATGGCCGCGGGCTACGCCTCCACGCGGCGGTACCACGCCGACGACGACCCCGAGGTCTGTCCGGTCGGCGTCGCCAACCTCCACATCACGCCCGGCCTCGCCCACGGGACGGGCAACATCTTCGGCGCCGAGTACGGCGGCGCGCCGATGGTCGTCACCGCCGGCAACCACGAACTCGACTTCCGCCACGAGGAGCCCATCCTGACCGGCGACCTCGAAGAACTCGTCGACCAGTTCTGCAAGTACTCGGCGGAGGTGACTCACATCGACGCCCTGCCGATGATGCTCCGGCGCGCGTTCCGCGTGGCTATGACACCGCCGACAGGGCCCGTCTTCCTCGCCTTACCGGCGGACGTGATGCAGACCGAGACCGACGCCTCGCCGGAGCGGCTTGGCCCCATCCCCGACGCGGGGGGCGGCGACCCGGCCCAGATAGAGGCCGCCGCCGACTACTTCGTCGAGGCCGACCAGCCCGTCCTCGTGTTGGGTGACCACGTCGCCCGCGCCGGGAAGGACGCCGTCGATGCCGCCGTCCGCCTGGCCGAGGCCACCGGCGCGCGCGTCCACGGCGAAATCCTCGCCGGCGAGGTCAACTACCCGACCGAACACGACCAGTGGATATCCTTCATCGGCCCCGACGAGGGCATCGCCTCGATGCTGATGGACACCGACACCATCGGGCTGGTCGGCTGTTCGACCAACACGACGCTGATGCACCACGAACAGCCGCTCATCTCCGAGGACACGACCACGATACAGGTCTCCAGCGACGCGTGGGAGGTCGGCAAGAACCAGCCCGCCGACGCCGCCGTCGTCGGCGACCCCGGCCGCGTGATGGACGCCATCGCCGAGCGCGTCGAGGCCCGACTCAGCGACGAGGACCGACAGGAACGGCTCGACTACGTCCAGACGATGAAGGCCGGCCTCGAATCGACGATGCAGGACATGGGCGAAGACGAGAAACCCGAAGGCGAGACGCGGTCGTCGAAGGCCGAACTCGTCGACAACATGAAAGCCGTCGACCCGGACACCTACATCGTCGACGAGGGGGTCACCTCGAAGTTCGCGATGCTGACGCGGTTTCCGCTCGCACCCGAGCAGTACCTCTCGAACAAGGGCGGCGGTCTCGGCTACGGCCTGCCCGCCGCTATCGGTGCCGCCTTCGCCGAGAACCTCCGGGATGACCCCCGGAACGTCGTCGGCTACATCGGCGACGGGTCATATCTCTACTACCCCAACGCCATCTACTCGGCGGCCCGCTACGACCTTGACCTCACGGTCATCGTCCCCGACAACCGCAACTACCGCATCCTGAAGGACAACACGATGAAGATGATGGGCGGCGAGGAGGACGACTACGACTTCGTCGGCATGGACTTCGAGCCCGCCGTCGACATCCCGAAGAACGCCGAGAGCCACGGCGCCCGCGGCCACCTCGTCGAGACCCCCAAGGAGTTCCCCGAGGTCTACGAGGAGGCGCTCAACAGCGAGGGCACCGACGTCATCGACGTGCTGGTCCACGACTGATACGGACCGTTGTTACGATGTACCGGCCATCGCCAGTACGGGTCGGCTATGCCGGTGATAGACTACAATGGTTCGTATGAAAGGCCGGAAACCACGGTTTTCAACCAGCTAAACCGCCCTCAGAACAGTCCTTCGTCGTCGCCGATACCCAGCCGCTCGCCGAACTCGTCGAGTTCGTCGTTGATATCCGCGCCGGTCGACTCGCCAGGCAGGATGTCACCGAGGGCGGCCCCGAAACAGGCGACGGCCCAGACGACCGATACCCGCGCCAGCGCGACGGCCGGGTCGGTCCAGCCGTCGAGTCGCCCCCAGACGGTCATGGTGAAGGCGGCAGTAACGAAGGCGATGACGAGGACGGCGACCAGTCGGCGCGGCACGATGCCGAACAGCGGGCGACTGACCTCCACGTTCCGGAACTCCGCGTAGTACAGCATCCCAGCGGTCATGACGACCACGAAGGCGAGGTTTATAAACAAAAGCGACGGTGCCGCCAGCAGGTGGGCGGCGATGTCGTTGACGCCGTCTTCGACGAGCATGGGCAGCGAGATGAGGATGCTGCCGACGAACGCCTCGGCGATATCCCGGCGCGTGAACTTGTCGATGCGGTCCCGGACGCCGTCGGTCGGCAACCGGTCGACCAGTCGGATGGCCTCCCGAACCTCGCGGCGCTCGTGCTCGTCGTCGACCGCCGCTTCGAGGTCCTCGAGTCGACTCCGGACGTCGTCGACACCGACGTCGTTCGCCTCGACTTCTGAATCGGTCATACTCCCGGACTCGGCCGTCGGCTCGAAAAGCGTTGTTACCACGCAACGCGATTTTAAACCGATAGCGCCCGAACGAACGCTCTATGGTCGACCTTCTCGAGACGCGGATGCAGACCCGCCAGCGCGTCCAACCCAACGATACGAACAACTACGGCAGCGTCCACGGCGGGATGGTGATGCTCTGGATGGACGAGGCCGCGGCGATGTCCGCGATTCGCTTTACCGGCGAGTGGTGCGTTACGGTCCACGTCGATGCTATCGACTTCCACGCACCGGTCCCTTCCGGCGATACGCTCTATCTCGACGGCTACGTCTACCGGGCGGGGCGGACCTCCTGTTCGGTCCGCATGCGCGCCTATCACGAGGACCCGAAAACCGGAGACCGAACCCGGACCACCGATTCGAATTTCGTCTTCGTCGCCGTCGACGAGGACAACGACCCCGTCGCTGTGCCGGAACTAACGTGTGAAAGCGAGGAAGGAACGCGACTGCGGCGGGCGGCCATCGAGGCCCACGGCGAATGAACTACGATTCGGGGTCGATAACCGACTTCTCCTCGTCAGCGTGGCGAAGCGTGACGCTGTGGCGTGTGTGTCGGGCGTGGGTCTCCGCCCAGCGGCGGGCCGGCCGCTCGTCGAGGAACTCGTCGCCGTCCGGACACTGCCGGCAGGCGACGACCCACGGCGTTATCTCGTCGGGGAAGTGGCCGGTATGGCGGTGGTGGTCCAGCGCGAACCGTTCGAGCGCCTGATTGCCGACGCGCAACTCGTCGAGTTCGTATTCGAGGTCCCACTCGTGAGAACACTGCGAACACGTCACCGTCGGTAGGTCGTCGACCTCGACTGGCGGGTCGTTACTCTCGCTGTCGTAACCGTCGGGCACGGGTTTAGTTGGTTTGGGGGGTATTTAGGCGCACGGACACGGGAATCTGATTATATAGATGGAGAATAACGGCTAATCAGGTGGACAGAGATTGTTGTCTTTTTCAATCAAGAATAGTCGGCGGTTATTGCTGCCAGTACTATAAAAGCTGAACGCAGTTAGTTGGCGTTACTTCTCCCACTCGGCAAGTGTCGACGAGCGGTCGCCGCCAGACGATTCCCAGATGACACTTGCTTGGTTATTGGGGCTATCGCCATTGAAATTGACTATTGCGGAGTTACCTGCAGTAACCATACTTTCTGAATTTGTGCCACCATTAAACACAGTCCATCCGTCTCCAGAACTCCCCGGTCCTTGGATGTTATTCCCAACGATAGACAGTTGGGATGCATCAATCCCGTTTCCGCCATCGTGAGTAATATCTAACTCAGAATTGGCGGAATCATAGTCAAAACTGAACTGTGCAGTCGGTGCCGTTTGCTGAACCTGATCGCCGAGACCGAGAACGAACGTTCCGATTACGGCCGCGAGAATCACAGTGATTGCGACCATCAATATCACACCAATAACTGGCGAGACCGCGTCGTCGTCTTTTAGTAATTTCTTGAAATCCATAGATTTGTGACTTTAGGGCTCCCACTGAGCGAGCGTTGAAGACCGGTCACCGCCTTCAGCGGTCCAGACGACTCGTACTGGTTCATTGAGATTGGCAGTTTGATTGTTATAAATCGCAGCGGAATCGCCAGCTGAAATCGAATCGGTAGTAGTGAACCATGATTCGCTTCCCGCTAAGTCACCATTAGTGATGGTTGTTCCATCATTCACAAGCGTGACCGTAGCGTTGGGCACCGAATCGCCACTATCATGAGAAATATCAAGTGTCGAATCAGTTATGCCATTGTTTTCGGTGTAATCGAAGCTAAACTGTGCGGTCGGTGCGGTTTCCTGAACTTGGTCACCAAGACCAAGGACGAAGGTTCCAATCACAGCGGCCAGAATCACTGTGATTGCTACCATCAAAATCACACCGATAACCGGCGAGACTGCGTCGTCGTCGTTGAGTAGTTGTTTGAATTGCATGGTTGGTTCGGACGCAGCAGTTTCACAGCGAGAAGTGCGCCACGGGGTTTATGTTCGCCCTCACCAACAGACAACTGTTGAGAGGGGAACTTGGGTCTCACCCTCGCCTCCGTTTTTCTCGCGTGCGTGCTGCGCTTAGGTAGGTATCGCTCTGGCTACTTGTTTAAAACATTCCCTGTTTCGAGGGGTGAGTCCGACGAAAATATGACGCTCGTCAGACGCTCAAGCCCGCAAAATCGGGCGTCATAGCCAGTTAGCTTTCTCGCGCGCACGCCGTTAGGCGGCTGGTGGGTGGGTGGGTCCATTTGTAGCGGTCAAGGATGGTTTCGAGACCGCCCCGGCCGGAGGATTATGCGTGGCACCCCCCGTCGTCGAGGATAGTCATCCTCGTCGGCGACGATAAAGTGCCCGCCCGTGTCACAAACCGGGAAGGAGCCCTGCTGTTGAGAGTCGGCATCAGCAGGCTTCTCTGGCCGGCACATGAGAAACACCTCCGGCTGGAGGTGGATATAAAGAACCGTCTATTGACGGTAGTTTACTGATAAGCCGAGTGGGACCGCCGTGATTCGAACACGGGTCCAACGCACCCCATGCGCAGAGGATACCACTACCCCACGGTCCCTGTATTTCGAGGGAGGGCGGTCGGACCTTTAACGTCTTCGTTTCGAATCGGGTCAGACCAGAACGCGTTCCAACTCGACGACTTCCCCGGACTCCGCGTCGGGGTCACCAACCAGATAACCGAGACAGACCGCGGCCCCGTCGGGCGTGTAGCAGGCGATGAGGTCCCCCTCCGTCGCATCGTCGAGGTCGGCCTCGATAACACCGGGCGCGTAGACCGGCGCCCCTTCGGCGATTTCGCGGGCCGCCGAGGGTGCGACCGTCAGTTTGGGCAGGTGCTCCAGCGCGCGTTCGGCCGGTTGGACGACCTCCCGGAGGAGTTCGGAGTCCTCGTCCTCCTGCCAGAAAGCGAGGCCGTCGGCGAGGTCCTGCAGCGTGACGAGCGTGCTGTCGTCGAAAGTTCCCGTCTTCGACCGCCGGAGGTCGCCCATGTGAGCGCCGGTGCCCAACGCGAGCCCGAGGTCGTGACAGAGCTTGCGGATGTAGGTCCCGCTCTCGCATTCGATATCCAGCAGCGCGCGGCGCTCCTCGGTTTCCAGCGCATCGAGGCGGTGAATCGTCCGCACGCGGAGTTGTCGCACGACGGCGGATTTCCGCGGCGGCTTCTGGTAGAGCGGGCCTTCGAACTCCGCGAGCGTCGATTCGAAGTCGCTGGGCGTCGGGCCGTGGAGTTCCAGCACCGAGATGTAGCCTTTACGGCTGTCGTCGAACACCTGTGCGGCGCGGGTGGCGGTGCCGGTCAGAATCGGCAGACAGCCGGTGACCTTGGGGTCGAGCGTTCCGCCGTGGGCCGCCCGGTCGACGCCGGCCATGTCGCGAACCCACGCGGTGACCTGGTGGGCGGAGGGACCCGCCGGTTTGTCGAGGTTGACGACGCCGAACTCCAGCAGGGTTTCGGGGTCGCGTTCCCCGGGCGGGCCACGTTCGCGCATGGTCAAAAGTCGTACCGGACGTTCTCGATGGGTGCTTTGCCCTCGTCGGCCTCGCCCTCGTAGGCATCCAGCGTCGTCAGGAGGACGTCGAGGACGCCCTCCGGGGAGAGGCGGGCAGTGTTGAGCGCGAGGTCGTAGATGCCGAGGTTGTCGATGTCGATGTCGTAGTATTCGAGGTAGCGTCGGGCCTCGCTTTTCGACCGTTCGAGCGTCTCCTTGCGGGCGAGTTCGGCGGATTTGTCCTCGCGGTCGGCGATGCGCTCGGCGCGGACCGAAAGCGGCGCGTCGAGCCAGATGCGGAAGTCGGCGTAGTCGCCGGCCATCCAGCCGGCCAGGCGGGATTCGAGGACGAGGTCGTCGCGGGTCTCGGCGATGTTGCGGAGCCGGCGGTCGAGGTCGCGGTCGATCTGGTCGTTCTCCTCGGCCGCCTTGTTCAACTCCAGCGGCGTCATGTCGCGTTCGTCGGCCAGTTCGCGGAAAATGTCACCACCGCTTACGTGGTCGTAATCCAGCGCTTCGGCCAACGCGGCGGCAGCCGTGCTCTTGCCGCTGCCGGCGGGGCCGGAGATGGTTATCAACATATCAGTACTGCGCCGGTGCGATTGAAAGAGGTTACTCTTCTGAACCGGGGTGGGAGGGGTTGATTGGCACGCTGAGACGCGAGAGGACGCTCTCCGAGGTGGTGGCCGTCGGGGCGTAGAAGCGCGACCGAAAAGCGCCCGGGTGCGAACCGAAAAATCAGGAAACCGCTGGATTACGTCGGCGACGTCTGGATGTTCAGCGCCTTCCGGATGACCTGCGTGAAGCACATCGAGCAGACGAAGTACCAGACGATCCACGTCTGGATGGGCCCGAGGAGGCTGGTGTTCCAACCGGTTTCGCCGGCGAGCGGCAGGGTCATGGGCTGGATACTCGAGGCGAGTTCCGGATACAGCGGTTCGCCGCGGAAGCCGATGATGGCGTACATCCACAGGAACACGGGGATGGTCAGGACCATGATCCAGACCATCGGCCGGAACTGCTCTTTGAACATGCCGAGGTTGTCGGCCATCGCGTCCATCTGCTCTTCCTGGATGCGCTGGACGGCCTCGTCGTCGCCGCGCTCCTTGGCCTCCTTGCGCTTTTCCTGGATCTCCTTCATCCGTTCCTGATACTCGCCCATGACCTCCATGTTCATGAGGTTGGATTGCAGCAGCGTCGAGTAGAGGCCGGTAAACAGTGCCAGCACCATCACGACGGCGAAGAAGGGGAGGTCGAAGACCGTAATCAGCGGCCCGAGCGCGATGTGGATAACCTCCGCAAGCGGGTTCCGGACGGCCTCGAAGGTATAGCCCGCGAACATCGACACGGAGACGACGGCGGCCATCTTGTCCCACTTGGTCCACGAGGAGTCGGTATCGGGCGAATCGGGAAATTCGAGGTCGTCGTCTTCGAGGGCGTCGCGGACGCCGTCGGGGTCCTCGACGTCGAAGCCCTCGCCGTCGGAGTCGACGAGGATGCCCTTCTCGATGAGCCGTCCCCACTGGCCGCTCGTGAGTTCGTCGGAGACGTCGCCCCACGAGACGGTCCCTTCCTCGGCCCGGTCGAGGACGGTTTCGATGGCCGCTTCCATCTCCGCGTCCTCCCGGACGAGTTCCTGCACTTTCGAGGCGGTACGTGCCATTACACCGTATTAGCAAAGGCCGGGTAATCAACCTTTTACCTTCGACCCGTCGCGAACGGTGTCGTCGCCCCGACCGGAACGGCCTATTCGTCGCCCAGCCGTTTCGAGAGGCGGTCGAACTTCTCGCGCAGGCGCTGGCGGCGATTGGCGGTCGTTTCGGGTTGCGGTTCGATGCCGACCAGCACGCCCTCGTCGAAAATCACCTCGCAGACCGTCCCCTCCTCGACGCCCTCGGGGAGGTCGGACGCTGGATAGTTCCGGTCGTCGATGGTCTCGCCGTCGTCCTCGACGAGGAAGACGGCCTGCTCCTCCTCGATGCGGTCGACCGTCGCCGTGTAGGTGCCGTTCAGGGTCATGGTGTCACTCCGTTGGGGCCGCTCCGGGCGCCGACGGGCGCGACGTGGCCCGACGCGTCGCCGAGAGTAAAGCGCTCCTCGGTCGCGTCGGCCGGGTCAGCGGTCGCAGCGTCGGCGCTCTGTATCTCCAGCGGGTCGGTCGTGGCGTCGTGCTGGGTTCGGACCGTTATCGTCTCGCCGTCGGCCTCGATGACGACGGTCCCGTGGACGGCCGTCCAGACGGCCTCGGTATCGCGGTCGGCGAACCGCTGGAGCGGTTCGTCGTGGGGGTGACCGTACTGGGAATCGTAGGCCGAGGAGACGACCGCGATGTCGGGGTCGACGGTATCGAGGAATTCGGGGCCCGAAGACGTATCCGAGCCGTGGTGGCCGGCCTGATACACGTCTGCCTCGATGGCGTCGCCGTGGCGGTCCAGTATCTCCCGTTCGGTCTCGCGTTCGGCGTCGCCGGTAAAGAGAAACGCCGTCTCGCCGACGGCGACGTGGACGGCGACGCCGTTGGGGTGGGGTTCCTTGCCGCCCGGCGATTCGGGGTTGAGGACCGTCGTTCCGGTTCCGTTGAAGGGTATCTCGTCGCCGGAGGCGACCTCGAACAGGTCGACGTCGTGTCGCTCGATGGCATCGAGATACCGCTCGTAGGTCTGGGAGGTGGTGGTCACCCCGGAGTCGTAGACCGCGCCGACGCCGTCCTTTTCGGTCTCGTAGTGGTCGATGACTGCCGCGTGGCCGCCGATGTGGTCGGCGTGGCCGTGGGTCGCCACGAGGTGGTCGATGCGGTCGACGCCGCGGGCTTCGAGGTAGTCGATGACCGTCTCGCCGTCATCGCGCCAGCCCCCCGAGTCGATGAGCATCGTCTCCTCGTCAGTCCGAAGCAGCGTGGCGTCGGCCTGTCCGACGTTGATGAAATGGACCTCGAGGTTGCCCGCCCCGGGTGCCGCTGCCGTCGAGTCGGTGGCTGGGTCAGGTTCGGTATCGGCGCGTGGCTCGACGTCGAACTGGACGGCCGCACAGCCCGACAGCACGAGCACGCCGCAGACCGCGATGACCGCGAGTTGCCGTCGCATTGCCGGCCCTACGGCTGGTGGGTATTACGGTCTTCCGGCGGCGAGAAAACGAGGGAATCGTACGGCAGTTACGCGGCGTCTTCGATGGCGGCCTTGAGGTCCGCCCAGACCTCGTCGGGCGTCCCCTCGCCGTCGATGCGGACGAGTTCGCCCTCCTCGTCGTAGAAATCGATGACCGGCTGTGTGTTCTCGTCGAAGACGTTGAGTCGTTCCTCGACGGTCTCCTCGGTGTCGTCGTCGCGCTGGATGAGTTCGCCCCCACACTCGTCGCAGACGCCCTCCTCCTCCGGCGGCGCGAACTCGACGTGGAAGTTGGTGCCGCAGTCGTCGCAGACCCGGCGGCCCGTCAGGCGGTCGACCAGTTCGTCGTGGTCGACGTCGAGCAGGGCGACCAGATCGAGGTCCGTTATCTCGTCGAGGTACTCGGCCTGCGAGAGGTTGCGCGGGTAGCCGTCGAGGACGAACCCGTCGGCGTCTTCGAGGGCGGCCTTGACGATCTCGTTGACGACGGGGTCCGGGACGAGTTCGCCGGCTTCCATGTACTCCCGCGGCGTGCCGTGTTCGGTCTCCATGTCCTTGTTCGCACGCAGGGCGTCGCCCGTCGTGACGTGGTCGACGTCGTACTCGTCGACGATGTTGCTGGACTGGGTACCCTTCCCGGCGCCCGGCGGTCCGAGCAGCAGAATTTTCGGCTGGCTCATACGCGGTCGGTTTCTACCGGGGCATTAAAGACTTGTCTGAACGCGGCGAGCGTCGCCTTCTTATAAGTGCGCTACCGAGTGTCGTTCATGGATGCCGCCGAGCGCCGACGGGAGTTGGTCGGCGCCATCGTCGCCGCCCGCAAGGACGACGAGTCGGTCGTCTTCGAGGCCGCCAACGCCCGCGTCACCTACGAGGACCGCACCCTCTGTCTGTCGGTCACCGACGAGGAACGCGACCGACTGGAGACGCTCTTGGACGACTACCACGTCTTCAAGGTCGAGGGGCCGGCCACCCGCAAGGCCGAACCGGGCGTCGTCTACCTCTCGGCGGTCACCGACGCCAAACACGCCGCCGATTTCGTCGATTCGCTTTTCAGCGAGGTCTACGACGCCGGCGAGGGCTACGACCTCCGCGTGCGGTAGGAACGCGCCGACCCTCACGGAATCTCAGCCGAACAGTTCCGCGAACCGGTTGGTCCCGTCGTCGGTCCCGACGATGACGACGGCATCGTCCGGTCCGAATCGCATATCGGGGTCGATGTCGGTCACCACCTCGTCGTCGCGTTCGATGCCGACGACGGTACAGCCCGTGCGCTCGCGAATCCGCGCCTCCCGGAGCGTCTCGCCCGTCAGTTCGGGGGCGGTCGTCCGGACGATTTCGACGTTCGTCCCGAGCGAGAGGATCTCCTCGTCGTTGATGAGTCGGGTCGCGATGGACCGGCCGCTCACCGTCGCCAGCGAGAGCACGTAGTCGGCCCCCGCGCGGTAGGTCTTGGCCACCGCCCGGGTCTTCTCGGCTCTGGCGATGACCTCGACGGAGGAATCGAGGTCCCGGACGACGAGCGTCGCGAACTCCGTCGTCGTGTCGTCGGGCAGCGCGAAGACGACCGAGCGGGCGCGCGCGAGGCCGGCACGCTTCAGCGTCTCCGGGTCGGTGGCATCCCCGACGATGTCGACCGCGTCGTGGTCCCGCCGGTCCACGATGGTGTGTGGGATATCCGCTTCGGAGAGTCGCTCGGCGACCGTCTGTCCCACCTCGCCGTAGCCGACCAGAACCGTCTTGCCCTTCCTGAACCGCCGGACCGTCGAGAACGCGGCCTCCTTGAGCCGTTCGAGGCCCGTTCGTCCCCCGACGACGAGCAGTATCGTCCCGCGCTCCAGCGGTTTCTCGGCGGGCGGTGGCGTCTCGAACTCCCCGCGGACCCACGTCCCGATAACGTTCACGCCGTACCGTTCCCGGAGGTTGCTGTCGGCGATGGAGCGCCCGACGAGGTCGCTTCCCTGCCGGACCGGCACCTCGGCGATCTCGATCTCCTCGCCCAGCTGGACGTCCTCCCCGAGGTCCGTTCTGACGGCCGTCGTTATCTTCTCGGCGAGGCTCCGGCCCAGCAGTTGCCGCGGCGTGAGGACGTGGTCGGCGCCCGCCAGTCGGTGGTAGGCCGCCACGTCGGGGTCCTCGACGACGCTGATTATCTCCACGTCGTCGACCAGTTCCTTGGCGGTAAGGACGATGCTCGCGTCGACGCGGTCGGACACGTCGGCCACGAGCGCCCGCGCGTCGGGGAGGTTGGCGTCCGCCAGCGTCTCGATGTCCTCGGGGTCGCCGTGGATGACATCGTAGCCGTCGTTTCGGAGGTCGGTCGCGCGCTCGCGGTCCGGAACGACGAGGACGTACCCGACGCCGTTGGCTTGCAGTTCGTCGATAGCCGCCTCGGACCGGGTCGTGTCCGCACAGACGACGACGTGGTCCGAGAGGCCCTCGTCGACGGCCGTCGGCAGCGACGGCGACAGCGCCTCCTGAAACAGCGGCAGCAGGACGGCCGGAAGCGCGAGGAAGAACAGGCCAACGCCCGTGATGTCCAGCAGCATCACGAGGACGTTCATCTGTGGGCTCTGCCACGGCGAGTCCGACCCGTAGCCGGTCGCGGTGAACGTCTCGACGACGACCTGCATCGAATGCAGCAGCGAGATGCTGGTTCCCTCCGGGGGATACGGCCCCGGTTCGAAGGTTCGCATTCCGACGTCGTACAGCATCGCCGAAACGACGATGAGGACGCTGATGAACAGTATATAATAGGCGGCCCGTCGGCGAATCCGTCGCATATGTCGGAATCGTAGGGGCGGACCGAAAACCTGTCCCACGACCGCCGGTCGTACCTCGGATATCGCTGTAGCGGTAGCTTTTCTACCCGGCAGGGAGAACGACGACCGAATGTATATCGTCATCGTCGGTGCGGGTGATATCGGGACGCCGCTCATCGAAATGGCGACTCGTAGCGGCAACGAAGTAGTCGTCATCGAGAACGATGCCGAACGAGCCGAGATGGCGGCAAGCGAGTTCGACTGTCTCGTCCTCAACGACGATGCGACCAGCAAGGAGACACTGGCCGATGCGGGCGCCGACCAGGCGGACGCCATCATCTCGACGACTGACCACGATGCGACCAACATCATGGTCTGTCTCCTCGCACAGGAACTGGACGTTCCGCAGATTATCTCGGTCGTCCACGACCCCGATCACATGAACGTCTATCAGCAGATCGGCGTCCATACGATGCAGAACCCCCAGCGACTCATCGCCGAATACCTCTTTCGGACCGTTCAACGGCCCTCCGTCGTCGACTTCATGCACATCGGCGAGGATGCCGAGGTCTTCGAAATCGTCGTCGAACCGGGCGCGCCAATCGTCGGAAAGACGATAGCCGAAGCGGCGGCCGACGGCCTGTTGACCGACGACATGCTCGTCGTCGCCATCGAACGCGAGGAAACGGAGAACCCCATCACGCCACGCGGTGGGACATCCGTTCAGGTCGGAGACGTCGTTACGGTCTATTCGGAAACCGGCGTTACGGAAGCCATCCTCGACGTCTTCACCGAATAACATGACCCGGACACGCAGGCAGGACCTCGAGATCATCGCCCGTGACGTCGGGTCGCTGCTGTTGATACAGGCGCTCGTGATGACCATCAGTCTCGGTGTCGCACTCGTCTTTCGGGAGTGGTACGCCGCGCTGGCCTTCCTCGTTTCTGGGGGTATCACGGCGGGCGTCGGGGGGTTCACTCGGCTACGGTTCCTCGACGCGCCGGACCCGCTGATGAAACACGGGATGGTCATCGCCGCTGCAGGCTGGTTTTTCACGGCCGTCTTCGGCGCGTTACCCTTCCTGCTGACGGCGCACTTCACGCCGTCCTCGGTCGCCGCGGCGACCGCCAACGCCGCCGGCTTCGAATCCTCGAGCCTCCTGTATTTCCGCCATCCGCTACACGCGCTATTCGAATCGATGAGTGGCTGGACCGGCAGCGGCCTCACGATGGCCGTCCACGAGCCCACGCTCCCGCGGGCGATTCAGTGGTGGCGGTCGGTCATCCAGTGGGTCGGCGGCGTCGGCGTCATCGTCCTCACCGTCGCCATCCTCTCGCGTCCCGGGAGTGGGAGCTACACGCTTTATAAAAGCGAGACGCGGGAACGGCGCATCCATCCGAGCATCGTCTCGACGGTGCGAACCGTCTGGAAGATCTTCGTCGCCTACACCATCGTTTCCGTGGGCGTCCTCTTCGTCGCGATTCGTCTCAGTGACTACGGAAGCAGCCTTACCCTCTTCGAGGCGTCATGGCAAGCGCTGAACCACGCTATGACGGGGCTTGCAACGGGCGGGTTCAGCGTCACCGACAACTCCATCGGGACGTACAACTCGCCGCTCATCGAGGGGGTGCTGTTACCGGTGATGGCGCTCGGAGCCATCGCCTTCCCCATCCATTTCGCGGTCCTCTCGGAGCGGGCCCCGAGCGAACTGTTCGACGACCTCCAGACGCGGTGGCTGTTCGCCCTGCTCGGTATCGGTGTCGTCGCGCTGTCGGCACAGAACCTGCTGTTCATCGGCCAGACGGGACCGCTCGGGCGCACCGCCGCCGTTCCGGACCTGCTTGCACCATTCATAACGACCGCACAGGCCGACGCGGTCCGGGACGGCACCTTCCAGTTCGTCAGCGCGCTCACCTGCACCGGGTTCCAGTCGTCACCGATCGGTAACTGGACGCCCGGTGGCAAACTCCTCGTGTCCGGGGCGATGGTCGTCGGCGGGGCCGCGGGGTCGACCGTCGGGGGCATCAAGGTCATCCGCGCCTACCTCATCGCGAAGGGAATAAAATGGCAGTTCGCGCGTGTCTTCCTGCCGGATAGTGCCGTTCGGACCGCAAAAGTCGGCGACCGAACGCTCACCCGAACCCAGATGGACCGGGAGTTCAGCGAGGCGGCCATCGTCGGCGTCCTGTGGCTATCGCTTCTGGCCGCATCGAGTTTCGTCCTCGTCAACGTCGTCGGGCCGGATTTCAGTTACGCCGACGCCCTCTTCGAGGTCGCGAGCGCACAGGGCAACGTCGGCCTCTCGGCAGGCATCACCGGACCCTCGATGCCCCCGCTTGCCGAGGCGATGTTCATCCTGAACATGTGGGTCGGCCGCCTCGAAATCATTCCCGTGCTCGTGTTCGGCCGAGCGCTCGTCTACGGTCTGCGGCCCTGATCACTCGCGGGTCGTTCCCACGAGCAGGGCCAACACGGGCACGATTTCGAGTCGCCCCAACCACATCAGCCCGACCATCAGCAACTTCGAGGTATCGGGGAACTTGAGGTAGCTTCCGAAGGGGCCGAGCGAGCCAAAGCCCGGGCCGATGTTCCCGAGGGTCGCTATCGAGGCACTCAGCGCCTCCAACGTCGTGAGGTCGTAGCCGATTCGGGACGCATCCAGCGCGAGGAGCACCGTCGCGACCCCGAACGTCAACAGATAGAGGATCGTGAAGGCGAAGATACCACGAACGGCGTCCTCGTCGAGGACCGCGCCGCCGAGCCGTATCGGTTCGACGACGTTCGGCCGCGCCGTGTTGTACAGTTCCCGCTGAATCCCTTTGAGGACGACCAGCCAGCGGACGACCTTCACGCCACCGCCGGTCGAGCCCGCGGACCCACCGATGAACATCGCAAAGAGGAGTACGATCTGGGCGTTCGCATCCCACTGTGCGAAATCGCTCGTCGCGTATCCGGTCGAGTTCAGCAACGAGACGACCTGAAAGAGGCCCTGTCGCAGAGAGTTTTCAGCCACGCCCTCCGTGGCACCGCCGAGGTCCAGTACCGGAGCCGACCCCGAGAAAAGCAGTGCGGCGGTCACGCCGGTCACCGCCGCCGTCGCGCCGGCATACCAGCGGAACTCGGCGTTATCCGCCAGTTCGCGTATCTCGCCCTGCAGGACGTGCCAGAACAGCGCGAAGTTGACGCCAGCGACGAACATGAACGGGATAACGACCCACTGGACGGCCGCCGAGAAGGCCGCGATACTGTCGGCCTCCGGGGAGAACCCGCCCGTCGGAAGCGTCGTAAAGCCGTGGGCGACGGCGTTGTACAGCCCCATGTTCGGCGCCATCCCCGCGAGATGGAGCGCGTACAGTAGGACGATGTAGACGATGGTAAAGCCGAAATAAACGATCCAAAGTGCCCGCGCCGTTTCGGCGATTCGGGGGGTGAGCTTCTGGAGTTCCGGCCCCGGCGCCTCCGCCTGCATCAACTGGGCGCCGTTGACGGCCAACTCGGGAAGGATAGCGATCATCAGAACGATGATCCCCATCCCGCCGAGCCACTGTGTGAGTTGCCGCCACATCAAAAGCGCGTGTGAGTGCTGCTCGAAGCTGATATCACCCATGACGGTCGCTCCGGTCGTCGTGAAGCCCGACATGGACTCGAACAGAGCGTTCACCGGATGGGCGAGCGTCGAGGCGGTTCCGTAGCCAGCAAGCAGGTACGGCACCGCCCCGACGACGGCGACGGCGATCCACGAGAGACTGACGAGTGCGAGCGCCTCCGGTGCCTCGACCTCGGGGTCCGGGTCGAGCTGTTCGAGGGCAAAGCCGATACTGACAGTCAGCACCATCGAGACGATGAAAACCCAGATGTCCTCCCCGTAGACGACAGAAACGAAAAGGGGTACGAGCATCGCCACAGCGAGATATTTGATAACCGTCCCGACGAGACTGAGGGCCGTTTGCCACCGGACCCGGAACGTCACGATGCGATAACCTCCATTAGCGGTGTCGTCTCATTCGCGCATAATAAACGGGCAACATTACCTACGACGTCCAGAACGCCTTCGTGAACAGGACCAATACGGGGATGAATTCGATTCGGCCGATCCACATCACGAAGATCATCGCGAAGCGCGTAGTGCGGGGATAACTCGCGTAGGTTCCGTAGGGGCCAGCGTCACCGAACGCCGGCCCGATATTCAGAAGCGTCGAGGCCGCGCCACTCAATGCTTCGAATTCGGTGACCGTACCGGTTCGTGCACCGTCGACGACGATGAACACCGTCAGCAGGAAGAAGGCGATGAGACTCAAAAGCAGATAGGTGAAGATATCTCGAATCACCTCTTCGTCGACCGTGTTACCGCTGATACGAACGAGGCGGACGGCTTCGGGATGGATGCTCGTGAACAGCACCCGCTTGAGCGTTTTGACCGCGACGAGCCACCGAAGCGACTTGATCGAACAGGTCGTCGACCCCGCCATCCCGCCGATGAACATGCTGAGAAACAGGACGTGCTTGGCGGCGGGCGACCAGAGTTCGAAATCCGCGCTCGCATAGCCCGTCGTCGTCACGATGGAGGCGACGTTGAAAAGCGCGTGTCGAATCGTCTCCTCGGCGCCGTAGTTGGTCGAGGGGTCGAACAGGATGCTCGCCGCAACCAACCCCGTCCCGACGCCGACGACACCGAGATAGAAGTGGAACTCCTCGTTGCGGAGCAGGCGCATCGGCTCGCCGTTGATGGCGAAATACAGCAACACGAAACTCGTCGACCCGACGAGCATGAACGGGATGACCGCCCACTGGACGATAGGCGTAAACGCCCCGACGCTGTCCGGTTCCGGCGAGAAGCCGGCCGTCGAGACGGACGTGAAGGCGTGTGCGACGGCGTTGTACAGCCCCATGTTCGGCGCCAGTCCGACGAGGTGCAGGCCGTAGTACACGGCGATAGCCAGCGCCGTCAGGGCGACGTACAGACTCCACAGGAGCTGTGCCGTCTCCGAGATGCGCGGCGTTAGCTTGTTGACGTTCCGGGTCTGGGTTTCCGTCTCCATCAACTGGGCGCCACCGACCCCCAACTCCGAGAGCACCGCCGTCACCAGAATGAGGATTCCGAGTCCGCCGAGCCACTGGAGGACCTGCCGCCACATCAGAATCGACTTCGAGTGAACCGAGAAGTCCAACAGGACGGTCGCGCCCGTCGTCGTCAGCCCGCTCATCGCCTCGAACATCGCGTCGACCGGATGCGAGAGGATGCCCGTCCCCGCGACGTAGAAGGGTATCGCGCCGACGGTGGCCACGAGCAACCAGATGAGCGAGACGGCCAGAAACGCCTCTCGCGGGCCGAGGTCGCCGGGGTCGCCGGGAAGCTTCCGCATCACCAGTCCCACGAGCAGCGTCACGGCGATGGCCGAAAGAAACGGCACGAGCGCTTCCCCGTAGTACACTGCAAGCGCCAGCGGAAAACTCAGCGGCCCGGCCAGATAGATGAGTACCCGCCCCGTGAGGTCGAGGCTCGCCCGCCAATCGACGCGAACGTACCCCATTATGCCAACGAGGTCAACTCGTCGACGAAGGCAGTCTCGACGAAGACGACGATGTGGTCGCCCACTTCGAGCACCGTATCACCCCTCGGGATGACGTTCTCGCCGTTTCGCCGAATCGCGCCGATGACGATGTCACCGTCGAGGTCGGCGACGGCCTCCTCTATCGGCCGCCCGACCAGTTGACACTCCGCCGAGAGTTCGAGTTCCAGCACCTCTGCCTGGTCGTTTTCGAGGACCGAGATGTTCTCGGCGACACCCTCGTGGGTAAAGCGCGTGATCTCCTCGGCGGTGACCTTCCGAGGGTTGATGGCGACGTCGATACCGATTTCCTCGAACAGCGGGACGTAATCGGCGCTGTCGACGACCGCGACGACGCGGTCGGTCCCCATCCGTTTGGCCAACACCGATACGAGCAGGTTTTTCTCGTCTGAATCCAGCGCCGCGACGACGATGTCGGCCTCGTCGACGTGTTCGCGGGCCAGGAATTCGGTGTCGGTCGCGTCGTGTTCCATCACGAGCGTGTTCGGCAACTCCTCGGCGAGATAGCGGGCCCGGGCGTGGTCCTGTTCGATGAGACGCGGCTTCAGGCCGCGTGCTTCGAGCAGTCGGGCCGTATGATAGCCGATCTCCGACCCGCCGATGATGACGATCTCGTCGGCCTCACCCGGCGTCTTCTCGGGCGCCAGATCCGAGGCAAAGCCCTGAACGCTCGTGGGACTCCCGATGACGACCGCGCGGTCGCCGGCCCTAATTTCGGTCGCCCCCTGCGGGAGGATCATCTCGTCGTCCCGGAAGATGCCCGCGAAGGTCAGCGATTCGAAGCGGTCGGCCTCCGCGACGGTCTGGCCGGCGAGGGGACTGTCCTCCATGATCTCGAATTCGGCCATCTGAATCTCGCCTCCGGCGAAGGGGTCGACGTCGACAGCCGCCGGAAGCCCGACGACGCGGACGATGTTCTCGGCGGACAGCAGGTCCGAACAGACCATGAAGTCGACGCCGAATGCCTCCTTGGTTATCTCCCACGTTCGGAGGTATTCGACGCTCTTCGTTCGGGCGATGGTGAAGGGGTCGGCGATGGTCTTGGCCGTCTCGCAGGCGACGAGGTTCGTTCGGTCGTCGTCCGTACTGGCGATGACCATGTCCGTTCCTTCGACGCCGGCCTTCCGGAGCGTCGAAAGCGACGTGCCGTCCCCGGCGAGGGTCATCACGTCGAGTTCGTATTTGAGTTGCTCGGCGCGGTCCTCGTCGATATCGATGACGACGACATCGTGAGACTCGGCGAGGCTGCCCGCGATGGACG
The DNA here is from genome assembly GCF_037031205.1 of Natronomonas amylolytica. NCBI lineage: Archaea > Methanobacteriati > Methanobacteriota > Halobacteria > Halobacteriales > Natronomonadaceae > Natronomonas > Natronomonas amylolytica. The sequence goes on from NZ_JAYEZM010000007.1 coordinate 145,425, forward strand.
TGCCGACCTCGCCCGCACCGATGACAACGACGTGCATACCAGCCACGAGTCGGGCCGACGGTAAGTGAATTACTATCGGACCGTCGTCGGTTCGAAGCCCACCAACGGCTACGGAGCGTGATTGCGGCGATAAAAAGTGTCGCGGTGAAACCGTCGATCATACGGCCGGTTGTAGTCAGTTACCGATGACCCCGGCACGGCAGGGAATTCACCGGAAACCCGTCACAACCGCCCGTATCAGTCGTTGCCGAACATCTCGCGCATCATCGGATGCATCTCCATCATCTGCTCTTCGGCGATTTCCTCGTAGAGCTTGTAGGTGATGGAGACGGTCAGCAGGAGGCCGGTCCCGGTGACCTGCCCGATGGTGCCGAGCATGTTCGCCATGACGGCGAGCAGCCCGACCAAGGCACCGCCGATGACGGTGACCTGCGGGATGTAGCGTTCGAGCACCTTCTCGGTGACGCCGGGCGACTGCCGGAAGCCGGGAATCTGCATCCCGGAGTTCTGGATCTGCTTGGCGGTCGCGTTCGGCCCCATGCCCGTCGTCTCGACCCAGAAGATGGCGAAGACCGCGCCACCGACGAGCATGAACGTGAGGTCGACGCCGACCCGAATCATGATCTGCCACGGGGCGGCGGCGGTCTCACCGAGCCACCACATCCAGTCTTCCGGCGAGTAGATGGGCGCGACGTAGTAGAACAGCCCACTCGTCGGTTCGGCGAAGCCACCGCCTTCCGGGCTGGTGTAGTCGCCGAGCCACAGCGGCATGCCGGTCCACTGGGCGTTGAGGATGCGGCCCAGGAACTGGACGTTGGCCTGCAGCGCTCGAACGAGGATCATCGGCAGGACGCTGGCGTAGATGAGCTTCACCGGGAAGCGTCCGCGGGCGCCCTTGACGCGGGCGTGGCTGAGCGGAATCTCGACCCGGACGGATTCGGCGTAGACGACGACGACGAAGATGAGTATCGTCGTAATCAGCGCCAGCAGTTCGCCGGGGCCGATGAAGAGGTCGACCAGACCCGACCGCGTCAGCGGCGAGCCCATCTCTATCTCGCCGGTGAGGATGCCCCACCAGCGGGGGAAGAAGCCGACGTAGCCGGCATCGATGCCCTGCCAGGCGATGAACCCACCGATGAGCCGCTGGCTGATTCCTGCGATGATGAACAGGCCGATACCGGAGCCGACGCCCCACTTGGAAACGACCTCGTCCATGTACAGGATCAACATTCCGCCGACGAAGATCTGGGCGAACATGATCCAGCCCAGTATCGTCGTCGAGATGCCGAGCGCGCCAGCGATCTGCGGGCTCGGCTGAAGGAAGCCGGCGAACACCATCGGCAGCGCCGTCAGCGCCGTCATGATGATGACGAGCAACTTCTGGAGGCCCTGATAGATGGCCTGGTCCCGCGGGTTCTCCTCGGTATCCAAGCCGAGCAGATCCGCCCCACCCAGCAGTTGCAGCACGATGGACGCCGTGACGATGGGTCCGATACCCACCTGTAGTATGGAGCCCTGTGCGCCTGCGAGGATGGTTCGGAACTGTCCGAAGATGTCCTCGTTGGTGCCGAGTCCGTATATCCCGACGTTGGTCAGGAAGAAATACAGCACCAGAATGCCCGCTGTCCAGCCCAACTTGCGCTTGAACGGGACGTGGCCCGTCGGGCGCTTGACGGCGGGCAACCGCGTGAGTATCGGTTCGGCGGCCTCCTTCCAGCTCATTTACGCTTCCTCGTTATCCTCTTCGGTTGAGTCTTTTTCGGCTTCCTCGGCGAGTTCCTCCCCGCGCTCGGAGAGGACGGCCTCGCCGCCAGCCCCTTCGAGGGCTTCCTCGGCCTCGTCGGAGAAGGCGTCGGCGACGACCTCCAGGGCGTTGTGGACCTGTCCACCGCCGAGTACCTTCACGACATCGGCGTCGTAGCCGTTCTCGACCACGTCGCGTGCGTCGACGGTGTAGCCGTCTCCGGACTCCTCGGCGACATCGTCGGCGACGAGAATCGAGATATCCTCGTCGAGTTCGCGGAGGTTGATGGTCTCGACGTCCCGGTCGGTCTTCTGGGGACGCTTGAACCCGGACTTGCCGAGCGGTTCGTGGTTGTGATACTCGTGTTTGTCACGGCCCGCGTTGCCGCGCCCGCCGCGGTGGCCGGCGCCACGGCGGTTCTTGTGGGAACCGCCGCCGTGCGTTCGAGAGCCGCGCTGTCGTCGTTTCTTGGACGTCATTATCGCATCGCCTCCAGAAGTGCGTCGATGTCCTCGGTGGAGTGGGGGCCGAGCTGGCCACCCTCCTTCGTCGGGTGTTTGACGCCGTCGTGGCCGCCGCGCGGCGGGTGCAGACGGAGCGTCGGCGACAGTCCCTGCTCTTGGAGCTTGGTCTCCTCGTCGAGGAGCGCTTCCGCGAGCGCGGAGACGTCGTCGTAGTCGGTGTTCTCGGCGACCCACTCGTCGTCGATGTCGGCCTCACCCTCCGCGGGCTCGCCGCGAAGCGTGATGAGCCGCTCGACGGTCTCCTGAGAGGGCTCGCCGTGAGCCACCCAGTCGTTCACCTTCGTCACCATGCCACGGTAGGCGTCCGTATCGGGGACGAGCGTCGCGTGGTTGACACGGTGGAGGTTCAGCATCGAGAGGGTGTCCGCGACCTTCTCGCTTTGGTTGACCTCGCCACGGAGCTGTACGACTGCTTTCATCATTCGATCACCTCACGCTTTTCGAGGGTGCGCTCGGGAATCCGCGCCTCGGCCGTCGCTCGCAGGGCGTTGAACGTCGCCTTCGCGAAGTTGACCGTGGTGCGGGTGTTCCCGCTGGAGCGCGTCCAGATGTCCTCGATACCTGCGAGTTCGAGGACCTTCCGGGACGTTTCACCGCCCGCGAGACCGAGGCCTCGCGGGGCGGGCTGGAGCTCTACCTCGACGGAACCGGCCTTGCCCTCGGTGCGCAGCGCGACCGTGTGCGGACGGCCACAGCCACACTCCCAGGACCCACAGCCGCGGGAGACGTCGACGATGTTCAGCTTGGCCACGTTGATGGCCTTCTGAATCGCACCGCCGACCTGGTCGTCACGGCCCTGCGCGTAGCCGACGAAGCCGTCGCGGTTACCGACCGCGACGACACACCGGAACTTCACGCGGCGGCCGGAGTCGGTCATCCGCTGGACCATGTTGATGTCGAGGACCTCGTCTTCCAGCCCCGGGAGGAGCTGGTCGACGATCTCCGGTTCCTTCAGCGGGAGGCCCGATTCGAGGGCGTCCCGCATCGAGGAAATCTCTCCCTCTGCTACCTTTCGTCCGAGCCGCGTTCGCGGCTCCCATCCGTTACTCATAGTTCATCCTCCAGGCGCTCTCGCACCTCGTCGAAGTGTTCGGGTAGTTCCGTGGCGTCGAAGTCACCGGAATAGAGACCGCCTTCCTGCTCGGCGTACTCCGCGATGTGCGAGCCGCGGGTTCGCTGCCAGTCAGCGAACACGTCCTCGTTGTGCGGAATCTCCAGACCGGCGTCGATTGCGCCTTCCTGTACTGCGAATGCTTTGTTGCCGGGCGTCGCGGTGTTGAGACCGATGTCGAGGACGGCCTCTTCGAGGCCGGCATCGACGGCGCGCTTGCCTGCGAGGAAGCCCGTCAGGTAGGCGGCGGGCAGGTTGCCCGTCGGCGCCTCCCAGCCGAACTCCCGCAGGTCGAGCGATTCAGCGCTCGCGACCGTCTCGTCACCTTCGGGGCCCGTTACGACCAGCTGCGCCCTGGTTTGGTTGTTGCTCTTGCGAGCGACCAGGCGTGGCTTGCCGGATTTCAGCAGGCGCAACCTTTGATGGTAATCCGTTCGGGCCTCGCGGCGACGCCGCATCGGCACCTTGTATCGTGGTCCTGTCGCCATTATTGTTCACCGTAAGTATCGTCGATGTACCGCGTCAGGTCCGCGACGCTGTCGAACTCGCCACCGCTGGCCATGTCGTACAGTTCGCGGTACTGACTGCGGTCGATTTCACCGTCATCACGCAGGTCGCGGAGTTCGTTCCGCTGTGCGCGAATGCGGCTCTGCCAATCCTCCTTGTCGCTCTGTCGGGCGCCGGACTTGCCCTTCCGGGTCCCGTGACCCTTCTGGTGGCCGTAGGAGCGCTTCTCCGCGCGCTCGCGGGCCTGCCCGCGGGAGTTGCCCTGCGAGCCCTTCGCCTCGATGACGCCCTCGTCGATGAGTTCGCGGACGTCATCGCGGGTGATGGCGTCTGCAATCTCGCCTTGGGAGTCGGGGTCGAACCGAACGCGGGTCTCGCCGACGTCCAGAATGTCTGCCGCCAGTCGCTTCTGTGCTTTCAGGTCAGTCATTCTTCGACCTCCACTTCGACGTAGGTGGGGTTGAGCACGCGAATGCCCTCGTCTTCGGCGACCTCTTCGATGCGCTCGCGCTTGCGAGCGCCGACGGTCGAGCCGATACGGACCGCTTCGGTGTCGCCGTCGACACCGTCGAGGTCGTCGACGTTCTCGACGCGGACTTCCTCGAAGCCGCTGGGGTGCTTGCCGCGCACCGCCTTCGGCGTCCGGAAGCCGGCCTGGACCTTGTCGCCCTTGCCTTTGACGCCGCGTCGCTGCTTCGAGCGGTCACCGCGCGGCTTCCGCCACGAGGTCGGGGTCCGCTTTTTCTTGTGGTAGTCCTGTCGATTGAACTGCGGCTTGCCCTCGCGTTTCCGCTGCTTGAGGAGTCGCTCCTCGTTCTCGCTGAGGTCGGGCGTCTTGTCCGCGAGCCCACGGGCCTGCAGTTCGGTTTCGACGTCTTCGGCCGGCTCTTCGGCTTCGTCCGGCTCTTCCTCTTCGACTTCGGCCTCGGTCTCCTCGGCGACCTCGAGGCCGCCGACGTCGGCTTTGATACGCGCGGCGAGCGCGTTGCCGATACCGTCGACCTCCGCGAGTTCGTCCTGGGACGCCTCGCGGACGTCGTCGACCGTCTCGAAGCCGGCCTCTTCGAGGGCTTCCGCCTTCGAGGGGCCAACACCGCTGATGTCGGTCAGTTCGTCGTATTCTTCTTCGTCGCTCATCAGGCCTCACCTCGCTCGGGCATCTCCGTGATGTAGACGCCGTCCTGGAAGACGCGCGTGTCCTTGTCGGAGACGCGAGTGAGTTGTTCGATGTCGGCCGCCGTCTGGCCGACGTCCTCGATGCTGGGGCCGCTGATAGTCAGCTCCTCGCCGTCCACCGAAACCTCGGTGTCGCCGCGGATCGTCGTCCGTCGCGGCGCCTTCTCACCGAGGAAGTTCTCGATGACGACCTCGTCGCCTTCGACGGCGACCTGCATCGGGAAGTGGGAGTAGTAGACTTCCATCCCGTACTCCCAGCCCTCGGTCACACCGCGGAACATGTTGGTGACGTGGCTGGCGAAGGTGCCGACGGTTGCCTCGGCCTTGGCGTTCTCTTCCTCGGTCTCGATGACGACGGTGCCGTCCTCGACGCTCACGCTCACGTCGGGGTACCAGAGGCGTCGCGAGACGCTCCCGTTGGGCCCCTCGACGCTGATGTCGAGGTGGTCCATCGTCGCCGTGACCTCGTCCGGAATGTCGATTTCCTTGCGCATGGTTCAGTATACGTATGCGATCACCTGGCCACCGATGCCCGCCTCTCGGGCCTCGTAGTGGCTCATGACGCCGTGGCTCGTCGTGACGATGAGTGTCCCGTAGTCGCGGGCGGGGAGGAACCGCTTCTCCCACTTCTCGAATTCGTCTGCGCCCGCCGAATAGCGGGGCTTGACGGCGCCACACTCGTTGATCGCGCCTTTCAGTTCGACCTCGAATCGGCCGGATTTGCCGTCGTCGACGAACTGGAATCCGTCGATGTACCCGCGGTCGTAGAAGACCTCGAGTACCGAGCCGATTTCGTTCGAGGCGGGCTGTATCGTCTGGTCCAGATGGCCGACGCTCTCAGCGTTATCGAGGCCGGAGAGCGCGCTGGCCAGTGGGTCGTTTGTCGCCATTGTTAGCTGTACTTTTTGAAGCCCATGCCACGAGCGACCTCACGGAAGCACTGTCGGCACAGCCAGATGTCGTACTTGCCGACGAGTCCCTGTTCGCGCCCGCAGCGCTGGCATTCCTCGAGCTGACCGGTTCGCTTTGCGGCCTGCTCGCCTGTTTCTTGTTCCGTCATTCGGAGACCTCCACGTCGTAGTTGGCTTCGAGGTACGCGATAGCGTCCTCGGCGGTCAGTCGGTGCGTCGACGGGATCGGCTGGGACATCTTGTCCCGCTTGCTGACACGGTAGCCCGGCCGGACCATGTTGACGGTCACGTCGAGACCGTAGATACCGATCTGGGGGTCGTACTCCTGGCTCGGGAACTCGGTGTGTTCCTCGATGCCGAAGCTGAAGTTCCCCGTCTCGTCGAACTGCGATGCGTCGATTTCGGCGATGGCCAGCGCGGTGTCGAGGAACGCCTCGGCGTCGTCGCCGCGGAGCGTGACCTTCGCACCGATGGGGTCGCCCTCTCGGATGTTGAAGTCCTGCACCGTCTTCTTGGCCGTCGTGCGGACGGGCTGTTGGCCCGTGACCTCGCCGAGGATGTCCTCGGCGGTCGCGAGCGGTTCACCGCCCTCGCCGATGCCCATGTGAACGACGACCTTCTCGACGGAGGGTTCACGCATCTCGTGGAACTCGCCCGATTCGGATTCCGAGCTCATTCGTCGTCACCTCCGGTGAAGTTCTCGTCGATAACGACGACGTACTCTTCGACCGTCTCGAAGTCCTCGCCGTCGTTGGCGTCGATCTGGACGTTGTTCGACCCGGAGCCAGGCGTGACCTGAATCTGGTCGATGGTGCCGATGCGGCCGGCGTGAGCGCCACGAACGGCCGTCACCAGCGCGCCCTCCTCGTAGGTGAAGTGGGCGACGATCTCGTCGTCGTCGTTGGAGACGACGATGGAATCGTTGGTGTTGTATCCGGCGTCGTCGTCGACGAGCAGGGTCTGCCCGTCGTGCAGCGTCAACTGCGTGTCGCCGCCGGGCACCTGCGTCTTGCCGGCGATCTTGCCGAGCTTCGAACCGGCTGCATCCTCGTCGATGGGGGTCAGCGAGAGCCGACCGCCCTCGTCGGGGAAGACGCGGTAGAACTCCTCACGTTCGACGAACGCGAGGATGTCGAACATCCCGATGGGGATGCGGTCGTCGGAGACGGCCTTCCCGTTGACGAGAACGCTGTCCTGTTCGAGCGCGTAGCGCGCTTCCTTCTTCGAGTCGACGTAGCCGAGCACGTCGCGCAGGACGATAAGCAGGGGAACCCCCTCCTCGCCGTGCGGACCCGCACCGGCCTTCGTCGTGTACGTCTCTTCTTTCCGTTCGACCGGCCACGACTTGGGAACCGCGAGCCGTTTCTGGTGCTTCGTCATTCGTTATCCTCCTCCAGTCGCGCCTCGCGGAGGTCGTCCTCGAGGTCCAGGTCCGTCACCTGAACGTTGCTGGCGTCGAGCGGCCGGGGGACCTCTTCCCCGTCGGCCGTTTCGACGGTCACGTCTTCGACGTGAATCTCCGCGGCGCGGAGGTCGACGTCGACGACCTCGCCGGACTCGCCGGCAAAGTCGCCGCGCTGGACCTCCACGGTGTCGCCCGCGTTGACGCGGACGCTCCGCTGGCCGTACTCCTCGCGGAGGTCCGGCGACAGCGGCGAACGGACCTGCTTCTGCTTGTCGTGCAGCGAGGCGCGCTCCTGTCGATTGCGCTGTTTGTGTGGTTGCTCAGTCATTGCTATACGATCATTGTCGCCGTGCTGGCGATGCTCCCGAACCGCTCTGCGACCTCGCGGGCGATCGGGCCCTTGAGTTCGGTCCCACGCGGTTCCTCGTTCTCGTCGATGATGACGGCCGCGTTGTCCTCGAACTTGAGGCGCGTGCCGTCGGGACGGCGGATGGGCTTTCGCTGCCGGATGATAACCGCTTCCAGCACCTGCCGCCGCATCTCGGGCGTCCCTTTGGTGACCGAGACGGTCACCTTGTCGCCGAGGCCCGCCTTGGGGTGGCGGTTCTTGGTGCCCGAGTAGCCGGAGATCGAGATGACCTTCAGCTCGCGGGCGCCCGTGTTGTCGGCACAGGTGACGAGCGAGCCCTTCTCGAGGCCCTGGGTCACGTCAGCGTTGAGCGCTTCCATTATTCGCCCTCCTGTACTTCGACGACCACGTGGCTCTTCGTCTTCGAGAGCGGACGGGTCTCCGCTAGTTTCACTTCGTCGCCGACCGAGAGCGGTTCCAGTACCTCCGGCACGTGGGCCGGAATTCGCGACCGTCGCTTCATGAGACGGTCGTATTTGGGTACGTTCACCTCGTACTCTCGCTCGACGACGACGGTACGGTCCATATCGGTCGAGACGACCGTCCCCTCGATGATCTGCCCGCGGACGGGCAGGTCACCGAAGAAGGGACAGGTCTCGTAATCGTACTCCTCCGGATTTTCGGGTTCCGGAGGCTGTTTTACGTCGAGTCCTATTGCCATAGTGAACCTCCTTTGAGTTCGGTGCGTCGAGCGGGCCGTGCGACGAGTCGGTCGCCCTCGACGATGACGTGGGTCGTTTCCCCGTCATCCTCGAGCGTGAACCGGAACGTCGCATCCGCCTTCGGCACCCGTTTCATCCCGTCGCTCGCCGCCACACACAGCGTGTGCATCGTCTCGTCGACGACACGCCCGGCTATCCCGACCAGGTCGGGGTTGGGCGAGTCAACGACCTCGACGTCGAGGCCGGCGAGTTCGTGGCGGACGAGCGAATCGGGATTCATGCTTCGAGATCGCCCTCCTCGCGCTGCACCGTCTTGAGACGGGCGATGGTCTTCTTGAGTTCGCCGATGCGGCCCGGGTTCTCCGGGGCGCCACCGGCGGCCAGGACGGCCTTCTCGTTGAGAAGTTCCGTCTCGAGCTGTTCGAGTTCCGCCTCGCGTTCGGCGGGCGTCATGTCGCGAATCTCGTCGACGTGCAGGATGGCCATCGTTATTCAGCCTCCTCGTCGTCTTCGTCGGTCGCCTCGGATTCCTCGGCGGACTCCGATTCGACGTCCTCTTCCATCTCCTCGACGAGTTCCGCGGCTTCCTCTTCGATGTCCTCTTCGAGTTCCTCCGGCTCCTCCTCGTCGGCGGAGTCCGGCGGCGAGGTCGGCGAGGCGCCTTCCTCGGCGTCGACGTCCTCGTCGAGGATCTCCTCCTCGGCGAGGTCGTCGTCCGTCTCGACGGTCTCCTCGATGACTTCCTCGGGGTCGGCGCCGACCGATTCGGCCTCGCCGTCCTCGGGCTCTTCGAGGAGTTCCTCGACGTCGCCCTCGGGCTCCTCGACGAAGTCCTCGATTTCGACGTCCTCGTAGATCTCGAAGTCGTCGGGAAGTTCCGCGTTCGGCGGAATGATCTTCACGCGGACGCCGATGGTACCGAGCTTGAGGACTGCGGTCCCGACGCCCTTGTCGACGATCTCCTCCGCGGGTTCGCCGTTGTGCTTGACGTAGCCGCGGTTGAACTTCTCGACGCGGGAGCGGGCGCCCGTGACCTTGCCGCTCAGGATGATCTCGGCACCGAGGGCGCCGGCATCCATGATGCGGTCGATGGTCGTGTGACCGGCCTTCCGGAAGTACCAACCGCGTTCGAGCGCGTTGGCGAGTCGGTCGGCGACGATCTGGGCGTTGAGGTCCGGTTCGTCGACCTCCTGAACGTCGATCTGCGGGTCGTCGAGGTCGAACCGCTCTTCGAGTTCGGTGGTGATCTTCCGGATGTTCTTGCCGCCCTTACCGATGACCATACCGGGCTTTTCGGCCTTGAGCACGATCTGGGTGCCCATCGGCGTCTTGGCGACGTCCATGCCGCCGTAGCCCGCACGACTGAGTTCGTCCGAGAAGAACTCGTCGATCTGGGTCCGCTGCAGCCCGTTTTCGATGAACTGATGTTCGTCTGCCATTATTCGTCGTCCTCCTGTTCTTCGAGGATGAGTTCGACATCGACCTGCGGGGTGTTCCACGGGGAGGCACGACCGAACGCACGCGGCTTCTGACCGGGGGATTCCCCGACCTTGTGTGCCGCAACGTGCATGATCTCCATGTCCTCGCCGTCGAAGCCCTGATGGTCGGCGTTGTTGGTAGCGTTCTCGAGGAGGTCGAGGAACGCCTTCGAGGCCTTCTCGGGGTACCGTCCAGCGTCCCAGCCCTCGATGTCGTTACGATGCCCGACACCGGAGTTGTGGGACTTGAAGGGAACCGACGCGTCCTCGTCGATGACCGCCTGCAGGTACTCGATGGCCTCGCCGGCCGTCTTGCCCTTGATCTCGCGGGCGATCTCCTTGCTGTGCTTGTGGCTCATGTGACGCTCCCGAAGCATGGCTTTCGCCGTCTTGTCCGGGTCGGCGTCGACACTGTAGCTGATTCCCATGGTTATTTGAGCGGTACGAACTTCGAGGAGCGGGTGGCCCCGATGCCTGCTTGGCCGTGTTCGACCGAGGACCGGGTGAGCTGGAACTCGCCGAGATAGTGCCCGAGCATCTCGGGTTCGACCTCGACGCGTTCGAAGCTCTGGCCCGTGTGGACCGCGAACGTGAGCCCGACGAACTCCGGCAGAATAGGCATATTCCGCAGGTGGGTTCGGATCGGGTCGTTCGCCGTCTCCTCCTCGCCGGCTTCGCGTGCCTCGTCGAGGAGCTTCTCCTGCTCCGTCGAGAGGCCCCGCTTGATAGTTCGCCGCTGTCGCGCGGGAAGCAGTTCCGCAACCTCGTCGAGCTCCATCTCCTGCAGCTCGTCGAGCGTGTGACCACGGTAGGTGAACTCACCCTCGTGGCCGATCTGGTATTCCGAGCTCATTCTTTCCCTCCTTTGCCACCACGGCCGGTCCGCTTGGAGGCGATGTCGCCCACCTTACGGCCCGGCGGCGTGTCTCGGGAGACGCTTTTGGGTTTGCCGGGGTGCTGTCGGCCGCCGCCACCGAAGGGGTGGTCGACAGCGTTCATCGCGACACCACGGACGCGCGGCCATTTGCCGCCGCGCGATTTCATCTTGTGATGCTTGTTGCCGGCCTTGACGAACGGCTTCTCCGTCCGACCGCCACCGGCGACCACGCCGATGGTGGCGCGGCATTCCGGGGACAGGCGGCGCATCTCGCCGCTCGGCAGTTGGACGACCGCAGCGTTGCGGTCGTGGGTGAGAAGCGTCGCGGACACGCCGGAGGCGCGCGCGAACTTCCCACCGTCGCCGGGCTGTCGTTCGACGTTACACACCGGAACGCCCTCGGGGATCTCCGCGAGGGGCATCGTGTTACCCGGTGCGATCTCGGCCGAAACGCCGACCTGAATCTCGTCGCCGACGGTGATGCCCTCGGGTGCGAGGACGAGTCGGCGGTCGCCGTCGTCGAACTGCACGTCGGCCAGCGGCGCCGACCGTGCGGGGTCGTGTTCGATGTCGACGACTTCGCCCGTGACGATCTCCTCGTCTTCGAGCGTGCGGTGCGAGAGGTCTGCCTTGTATCGGTGCGACGGGGCACGGAACATGGAAGTACCGCGACCGCGTCGTTGTCCGAGGATTCTGCGTCCCATTGTTAGAACACCCCGATCCGGGAGGCGACTTCCTGCGCGTCGTCGTCCTCCGAGAGTTTGACGGTGGCTTTCTTCTCGCCGTTCATCGTGTTCTGCGTGTTCACGTTGGCGACGCCAACGTCGAACTGCGCCTCGACGGCCTCGGCGATGTCGCCTTTGGTCGCGTCGCTCGCACAGATGAACTGCAGTTTGTTCTCGAAGTCCATGGCGTTCATGGCCTTCTCGGTGACCAGCGGATGCTTCAGCGTCATCGCTCGGCCACCTCCTCGAGCGCGGATTCGGTCCACAGCGTGAGGCGGCCGGCCTGCGTGCCGGGCGCCAGGTCCTCGGCGTTGACCTCGGCGGCCGTCGCGACGTCGGCGCCCGCGAGGTTGCGGGCGGCCAGCGACGGTTCCTCGCTCGTCACGACGAGTACGGACTTCGGCTGTGTGTACTTCCGTCCACGGGTCGTCCCGCGGCCGGCACGGACCGATTTGCCGTCCTCGGCGCGCTCGATGTCGTCGTAGACACCGAGTGCTTCGAGGGTGTCGACTGCGTCCTGCGTCTTCTGGAGGTCCTCGAAATCGTCGCTCACGACGAGCGGAATCTCGGTGTCCTCATCGAACGCGTGGCCGCGTTCTTCGACGAGGTCGCCGTCGGCGGTCGCCGCGATGGCGCTGCGAACGGCGAGTTTGCGCTCTTTGGTGTTGATCTCGAGTCCACGGTCCTTCTCTGCCTTCGGCGGGTGGGCCGCGCGACCGGAGACGGCCTGCGGCACCTCCCGAGCACGCCCGTTCTGTCGGGGGACGTGCGCCATCCCGCGGCCGGAGCCGGGGGATTCCGCCGGCGTTCGAAGACCCGCGTACTCGTCTGTACCGGTGTCCTGCGTTCGGTTGGCCTGAGCGGCGAGGACTGCGCGCTTGATGAGGTCGGGCCGGAAGGTCGTCTCGAAGACGTCCGGCAGCTCGACCTCGCCCGCGTCGTCGCCGTCCAGGTCGCGTACTGTTGCCTTCATGATTTATCCCTGGTTGGAGGCGGTGGAGACGTACCGGATTTCCGGGTCGAGGCGCGGCTGGTCCGCGGGGCGGACAGCCGGCCGGAAGCGCACGAGGCGCTTGTTCGGCCCGGGCACCGAGCCCTTCACCAGCGCGTAGGCGCCGTCGACCTCGCCGTAGTTGACGAAGCCACCGTCGGGGGTGACGTCGTCGTCGCCGAGGTCGACGAGGCGCTTGTTGAGTTCGGTCCGCTGGTGGTAGCCGGTCTGGCCCTGCTGGGGCACGGTCGACCGGACACGCGAGGGGTTCCAGGGGCCGAGGTTGCCGATGCGTCGGCGCCAGCCCTGACGGGCGTGTTTGCCCTTCCGCTTCTGGACGCCCCATCGCTTGACGGGACCCTGCGTGCCTTTGCCCTTCGTGACGCCCGCGACGTCGGCGTACTCGCCGGCGCGGAACACGTCAGTCATAGCGTGTTCCCCGCCCTCGTCGAGGAGGTCGAGTGCGAACTCGAACCGGTCCTCGACGGAGCCGCCGCCGACGCGTGTCTCCATCACGTCGGGACGTTTCTTCGGGACGCTCGAAAGCCCGCGGGGGACGGTGTGCGTAATGACCCGCAGGTCCGCGAGGTCGCCCGCGTTGAGCGCCTCTCGGATCTCGTTTTCGGCGTCGCCGGACTGTTCTTGTGGGACGGAAAGCGCCCGCTCGAGGTCCTCGTGGACATCGTCGGTCCAGACCTCGGTCAGGGGGCGCTGCCCGTACGGTGTGTCTTCGTAAGCTCGAACGGCGACAGCCCGCATCGGTGGCGTCTCGACGACGGTCACCGGGACGGTCTGCTCCTGACCCTCTCGGGGGGAGTTGGGCTCGTCGTTGATCGACACGACGTGGCTCATGCCGGCCTTGTAACCGGCGAAACCTTGGAGCCCGGGCTGTCCCTCGTCGTCCGGCCAGGAATTGAAGCGCGGAACTTCACTGGCCGCACGGCTGCGGGGGCTGAAGCCCATCGAGCCTTTGCGTGGTCTGCTTGGTTGTGGCATTTATCTCACTCCAGTGTGAGGGGCGCGAGGGTGGCGAACAGAGCTTCCTCCGTTCGCACGACCTCGCTACCCTGGTTCGGAACCGTATTGAGCCAAAGGTCGAACCGCGCAGTGGGTTCGTCGCTTCGTGCCTCCTCGCCCGGCTCGCAGTCGAGTATCTCCGGCAGGCCCCGTTCGGGGGCGCCGAAGACGACCGTCATGCCGTCGGTGGTCGTCCGTTCGACCAGTTGGTCGAGGCGGTCGACCGTCAACTCCTCACCGTGCCGTGACGCGGCGATACGGGTGCCGGCGTCGGCTCGTGTGAGGGCGTCGTCGATGGTCTCGCGCTCGACGTCGAAGCCCGGTGGGGCTTCGTCGACGATTTTCGCGCGGACCGGCCGTCGCGAAGAGACCCTGATGGTGACGCGCTCCCCCTCTTCGTACTCCCCGGAGGGAGCAGGAAGGGAGATCGGGTGTTGCATTCCGCAATTGACCCGGACGCGTCCGTCAGGTCCGACCTCGGTCACGATTCCCTGTCTTAACGACCCCGAACCGTCCGATCCGGAGCCGGTCTGTGAGCGCACGTGGAGCGGCGGCAGGATGCCGGCGTACTCCAGTTCGTCCCGCCTGTCCCATACTTCCTTTCGGAGGTAGGGGGCTGTGGCGGCGTATTCCAGCACGGTGCTGACGAACCCGTCGCCGAACCGACCCGTCTCGCCGTCCCCATCGGGGAACACGACGAGTCGGTCGACCCGGAAGATGACCGCCGCGCGTGCGACGTAACCGAGTTTGCGAGTCGCCTCGCGCTTGTCCTCGGCTTCCCGGGTCAACGACGACGGCACGAGCACGCTGCGTGTCATGCCGTAACGCTTCCGTGTCCGCTCACTAGACTGTAGCGATTCTACCGAACCCATCCTTAAAAGATTCGCGGTATGCAGCAGTCGTGCGTGCCGTTCACAGGCGTCTCGGGTGGGAGGCGTTGCCGAACGGATAACCCCCACACGGCGGCGGTTCCGCAAGCCTTTTACTTACTACCCCTGTACGAATGAGTGCAGACAGGGCGCGTCGGTAGTGTAGTGGTATCACGTGACCTTGCCATGGTCACAACCGGGGTTCAAATCCCCGCCGACGCACTTTCTCTCGATTCAACTCGTCCAGTAGCGACATCTGTTGAGCAGCTATGACCGCTCGAAGAAGCTGATTATCTCCTCGCTCACCACCTCCGGTTTCTCCTGTTGCATGAAGTGACCTGCATCGCGCACGCGCACGACGCGACAGTCCTCGATTATCTCGTCGGCGTGGTCGAAGAGGGCCGGGCCGATACAGCCGTCCTGCTCGCCGGAGAGGACGAGCGTCGGCGTCCGAATCGGTGGCACGTCGTCGATGGAGGGCCAGTCGCCGCGGACCAGCGAGGAGATGGACGACCCGACGATATCCCGATAGTACTGAAGGGCAGCCTCGACGGTGCCCTCCGCGCGGAAGGTTTCTTTGACCTCGCGAATCCGGCTGTCGGGATAGTCCCAGTTCGGACTCCAAGTCCCCCAGAGGAACTCGACGAGAGCGAAGTCCCGCCAGCGGAGCGCGCGCTCGGGGACATCGGGGACCTGGAAGAACCACATGTACCAACTGCGCAGAAGCTGTCTGGGGTGTTTCTGCAAGAGGGCGTCGAAGCCCGGCGGGACGGCCATCGTCGCCATCCGCTCGAAGGCTTCGGGGTCGACGCGATCGGCGGCGTAGGCGGCCACCGCGCCCCAGTCGTGGCCGACGAGATACGCGTCGTCGACGTCGAACCGCTCGGCGAGGGCCGTTTTGAGGGCGACGGCGTCCTGCCCGAGAGCCGTCGCGGAGTAGTCGCCATCCGGTGCCGGGTCAGTGGGACCGTACCCGCGCATGTAGGGCGCGACGGCGGTATATCCCGCGTCGGCGAGGTTCGACATCACGGGGGCCATCGACGGTGCGTCGTCCGGAAAGCCGTGCAGACAGAGGGCGAGTCGGTCGCCGTCGCCCACGCGGAGACACTCGAAGGACAGGCCGTTGGCATCGACGGTATGCCGTCGGATTCGCGAGTCGGTGTCCGGGCTCATACGTGGATACTCACGCGCGTCTTATAAGTGACTTATTGGGGGTGTGGATTTTATCGGAAGTCTGGATGGAGTCCCCCATCGCCATGCCCTTATAAAACGACAGCGTGCCAAGTCCCGGTATGAGCATCGTCGCACTACTCAGCGTCGCACCGGTCATCGAGGGCAGCATGGCGAGCGAGGTCGCCGAGGCCGTCGAGGCCCTCGACGATTTCGACGTCACCTACGAGACGAACCCGATGGGAACGGTCATCGAGGCCGACGATATCGACACCCTGCTGGCGGCGGTCGGCGCAGCGCACAAAGCCGTCGACGCCGACCGCGTGAGCACGTTCCTGAAAATCGACGACAAGCGGGCCCGCGACCAGCGCGCCCGCGAGAAGGTCGACGCCGTCGAACGCGAACTCGGTCGGCCGGCCCGAAGCGAGGAGTGAGGACAGTTGGCGTTCGGTGGGACAAGGAAAAGGCATATCCCCCACCCAACATACCTTCCAGCATGAGCAATCCCCCCAGCGAGTACTACGCGGAAGAACGGTGGAACAACTGGCTCGACCGGCTCCGAGAGGAGGAGATCGACCCCGAAAACGAGGACTCGGCGCGCCTGCTTTTGAACCTGCAGGACGACACCGCCATTGCCATCGCCAAGATCGTCACCGACTGGGAGGACGGCGAACTCGAAGAGGAGCAAGCCCTCGAAGAACTCGCGAGCATCCGGGATATCGTCCTCTCGGAGGTCGAGTTCGACGACGAGGAGAAACTCATGCTGATCGACGGCGTCCAGACCTCTCTGGTCTGTGTGTTCTACGCCGCCGAGGAGTTCATCGCTGGGGGACCTGCCGAGGAAGGTACCATCGAGGACTACATCCGCGCCGCCGCCGACGCCGAAGCCGAAGACGACGCCGACACCGCCCTCGCCTACTGCGCGCAGGCCGGCACGCTGCTGTTCGACGGCGAGGAACTCGATATGGACGTCGCCGAGGAGATCGAATACGGCCTCGTCGCCGAGTGGGTCAACGGACTGGACTCGCTGGCGACCGCGCTTGCGGACCCCGAAGTCATCGACGAGGACGAGTAGGGAGTACCCTTTTATTCCCGAGGTGCCATTTCGCGGTATGGCATCCGGGGACCACGAACGTGGTCAGTCCGTCCTGATCGGTTCTATTCTCCTGTTCGGCATCCTCGTCATCGCCTTCGCGGGCTACCAGGCCGTCGCCGTCCCGAATCAGAACAGCGACGTCGAGTTCGAACACTTCCAAGACGTCGAAGGCCAGTTCACGGGTCTTCATAGCAATATCGTCAATGCCGTCGAGAGCGACGAGGAGCGGTCCGTTCGCCTCGATTTGGGGATGCGGTACCCGCCTCGACTTATCGCGCTTAATCCACCACCCGTAGATGGACAACTGCGAACGACTGAGGCTCGCGAGGTCACGATTCGAGGCAGTTCCGGGGAGATTACCGCCGACGTTTGTGGCGCCGATGCGACCTCGCGGTCCCTTATTTATTCACCGGGCTACAACGAGTTCCAGAACGCCCAATCGATTACGTACGAGAACACCTTCGCCACGAGGACGTATCGGGATGGGGCGATTTACGGTGACCAACAACTCGTTAGAGGAAATGAAATCGGCTTGACTCTTCTGAACGGCTCAGTCTCGAAATCGGAGACGGGAGCGTACAGTCTCAATATCAACGGTTCTCACAGGTATCAAAAACCGGGAGAAGTAACGGACCCAACGATTACGATTCCCACGCGGTTCTCCGCTGGCGTCTGGAATAGCCAGATTATCAACGACCGGAGTGACGTGACTGCAACGCCGAACGGTTCGAACCACGTCGATCTCTCGTTTAGTGGCGATTACCGTATCTCGTGTGCCGTCGCCGGACTTGACAGCGACCCCGCGTTCACTCCACCTGGGTCTTTGACCGATGAAGGTGGAAACACAACATACGACGTACGCTGGGACACCTCAAAAATCATCGATGAAAATGAAGCCGTTCGGAGTAGTGCAAATGCGGATATCGAAGTCGACTCTGGAGCGACGGTCGACAGTCCAGGGTTTTTTGTTGATGTCACCGATCGGAATTCCGGAGCGCCAATCAATGATATCGTAATCGACGCTGGTCATAGTGGCAGTATCGTCTCAAGTATCGATGATTCCAATGCAGTAACTGGAGCAAGTGGTGCACCCGACGGTGAGACTCCCGGTTTCAAAATAGTCTTCGAGTCGAATGATGACCGTGGGACACTATACGCCGGGAGTGCTGATAACGTGGATACGATAACGGTCAACCTAGTTTCGGCGACTTTCGAGAGCCTCCAAGGGAGTTCAAGTACTCAGGGTGGAGGAAACGGAGGAGGGCAGTCTCGTCCTGCTACCGCGACCTTTGATTTCACGCTCACCTCGTCGGCAAACGTCACGTTCAACGTAACGGAAGCTAACGGTAACAGTGCTGAAGAGACACTTACTAACGAGCAATCCGGTAGTAGTACGCTCAATATCCAAGGTACAGGTAACAACGCATATCCGCTCGAACTACGTGCGAACATTGCGAATGGTGAGTGCCTACAGACAACTCTTGACAATTCGAGCGAGACAGCAACACTATCGAACGACGATTGGAACGAGTGTTAGGCTATACAGGAGATAGTTACGACAACTGTCGAACCTAGCGTCGACAAATCCTTATAGCACTCTCCCGACCGCCTATATATGACAGACACACCGGTCGGTATCGACGCCATCGAGATTCATACGGGTAAACTGAAACTCGACCTAGCGGAAACGTTCGCCCCGGCGATGGGCGACGCGCCCGAAAAGTACACGAAGGGCCTCGGCCTGCACGCCAGTTCCTTCCCGGACACCTACGAGGACATCGTCACGATGGGCGCCAACGCCGCCCACCGGCTGATGGAGCGAAAGGGCCTCGAACCGGACGATATCGGCCGCATCGACGTGGCGACGGAGTCGGCCTTCGACCACTCCAAGCCCGTCTCGACCTATATTGCGGGGTGTCTCGAACAGCGCTTCGAGGGCAACTTCCATCACGCGAACAAGGGCGAGCGGAAGTTCGCTTGCGTTGCGGGGACCCAGAGCATCGACGACGCGTACAACTGGATTCGCGCGGGCCGGCACCGCGGTCGGGCGGCGCTCGTCGTCGCAACTGACACCGCCCTGTATGCGCGTGACGACCCCGGCGAGTCCACGCAGGGTGCCGGTGCCGTCGCCATGCTCATCGACGAGGACCCGGACCTCGTTGAGTTGTCGACCGAGCAGGGCTACGGCAGCGCCGACGAGACGGACTTCCTCAAGCCCCAACAGCAGTTCCCCAGCGTCGACGGCAAGCGCTCGGTGAAGGTGTATCTCGCCCGCATGCGCGAGGCGCTCGTCGACTACGAGCGCGTCGGCGGCACCATCCATCCCGACGACTTCCGACTCGGGCCGTTCCACACGCCCTTCCCGGGTATGGTTCGGAAGGCGGCCGTCCTCGCGTATCGGCACATCACTCGCGGGACCGACATCGAGGACGAACTCGCCGCGGAAATCGGCAAGCAGCCCCGCCGTGAGGCCTTCGAGGACGAGGAGGCCTTCATGGACGCGCTGGCCGACTACACGGACGAACTCAAGGAGACCGACCACTACCTCGAGTGGTACGACCGGACCATCGACCCCACGCTCGATATCGCCCGCGAGGTCGGCAACTGGTATACCGGTTCGGTTCACGTCGCCCGCGTCTCCGGGCTGAAGTCGCTGGCCGAAGCCGGCGAGGACGCCGTCGGCGAGCAGTTGCTCGTCGGCTCCTACGGCTCCGGTGCGCAGGCCGAGATTCACGTCGAGACGGTTCAGGAGAACTGGCTCGAGGAGATCGAGGCGCTCAACATCGACGAGCAACTCGAGGCCCGCTACGACCTCACCTTCGAGGAGTACGAGGACGTCCACGACGCCCACAACTACGACGAGGACTCCTCGGTCGAGGAGTTCACCGCACCCGACGGCGAGTTCGTCTTCGACGGCTGGGGTCGGATGGGCGAGCGGAAGTACCGCTACGTGGAATAGGCCGAGTCGACGGTTCGCTTTTTTAAGGATAACGTGGCGACGTCCCGCTCACCACATTGAGGGGATTATCCACGCATTAGGTTCATCACTTCGTCGGCGACGTCGGGTTCGACGGCGACGACGTAGCGGCTGCCGGGCGTCAGTGTCGTATCAGAGCGGGCGACCTGGTGGCCGTTGCCGTCCGAGACGATCAGCGTCCCCGCGGGAAAGCGCACGTCGCTCAGTTGCTTCCCGGCGGCCGGGGCCCCTTCCGCGACGCGGACGAGTATGATGTCGAGGTTGCCCGTCACGTCCGCCAGCGTCTGGACGTCGCTGCCGACGACTTCGTTTGCCGCCACACGGGCACCGGCCCGTTCGGGAAAGACCACCGCGTCGACGAACCGGGTGTAGGCCTGCCCGGTCGCGCGGTCGATACGCGCCACCGTTCGCATTTCGGGCGACAGCTCCACAGCGGCCAGACAGACCGCGAGATTCAGCCCGGTTTCGCCCGTGAGAGCCGCAATCGCGTCCGCTCGCTCGATGCCAGCCTGTTCGATGATGTCGGGGTTCGTCGCATCGCCGTGGATGACCGTTGCCATCCACTCGTCGGCGATCGCCGAGACGGTTCGCTCGTCGTGTTCGATAATCGTCACGTCGTGGCCGCGGTCGGCGAGTATCTCGGCTGTCTGGAAACCGACACGCCCGCCGCCCGCGATGATGATGTCGAGGTTGCTGGTCATTGTATTCAGTCTTCAGCCTCCGGTGTGATTTCGGTGTCAGTCTCCGTCGAGCCGGGGTCCGGTTGCGCTTGCGACCGGTTGAGTGCGAGGTAGACGGCCCCACCAAACAGGATCCACGCTGCGCTGAGTGCCAGTGCCAACCGGTCCGTTCGAAGCAGGTATTCCACGAGCACGCCGGTCAATAGCAGGTTGAGTGCGATACCGATAAGCGGCGGCGCCGGGTAGAAGGGCATCTTATACGGGCGGTTCATGTTCGGGCGCTCGCGGCGGAGTCGGATCACGGCGACGTTGACGATGATGAACGACAACAGGAAGAACAGACTCGACATGTTGCCGGCGCTCTGGGTCGGCAGCGCCACCGACCCGAGCATCACGACCGCGCTGGCGAGAATCGCCACGAACGGCGTCCCGAATCGGTAGTGAATCTGTCCGAACGAGGGAAGCAACTGCCCCTCCCGGCCCATCGAGAACGCGACCCGCGAGGAGGCGATCACGACCGCGTTCAGCGCGGTCAGCGTCGAGAACACCGCGCCGAAGACGATGAGTGCGCCGCCGTTCTGGATGATCGGCAACCCGGTCGGCATGAACGACGTCGCCGCCGCGGCGATACCCGCCTCGCCGGCCTCCGCGAGGCCTTCGGCTCCGAGCGTTCCGATAGCGACCGCCACGACCGCCAAGTAGACGATTACTGTCGCCACGAGACTGAGGAAGATCGCCTTCGGGATGTTCTTCCGTGGGTTTTCGACCTCTTCGGTGACCGTGGTGATGAGGTCGTACCCCTCGAATGCGATGAAGGTGAGCCCCATGGCCGGCAAGACCGCGGCCGCCCCGCTGCCTTCGGGAAACAGCGGCTGGAACTCGGCGCCGGAGAACATCGGTGACGTGAGCCCGAACCCGACGAACACCAGCAGAATTCCCACCTTGATGATAGTGAAGATGGTTTCGGCGCTTCCGCTTGCTGCCGTCGAGATGGCGTTGAGCGCCACCAGTCCGAGCACCGCGACGAACGCCAGCAGGAAGGCTATCGGCACCGCCGCATCGACGACCGGCACCGCGATTGCACCCACCTGGTCCGGCGGCGGGACGATTCCGTAGACGTGCAGCAACTCGAGGAAGTTCGGCGCGAAGCCGAGCGCGTACAGAGCCCCCGCGATCATGTAGGCGAACCAGAGCATCCACCCCATGATGAACGAGGAGAGGTCATCGAATATCTCGCGGACGAAGGCGTACCCGCCGCCGCTTTTCGGGACCGAAGCAGCGAGTTCGGCATACGAGAGGCCGGTGAACGCGGTGACGACGCCGTTCAGCGCGAAGACGAGGATCGCGGCCGGGCCGGCGATTTCGGCGGCCAGCCCCGTCAACACGAAGATGCCCGCCCCGATCATCGCCCCCATGCCGATCATCGTCGCATCGAGCAACCCGAGTTCGGCCTCCGGGGAACGCGTCTGGCTCCCGCTCATTACTCACGACCGCCGTTTGGCTCGTCGTCCATTGTACGCTCCGGAAAACTAGTTCGACACACTCTATTTCCGGGGTGGTTCCCCTATCGTAGGACTCGTAACAGGGGTTAATAAAGCCTTTTTCGAGGCACTCGACGGCGTTCGGAAACCGGATTCGACTATGGAGGGCGTGGCTGACGGTAACGCGTCGGAACGGCGGAAAAGAGCGGACTCCTTATTCGGCGGGCGCGGCTTCTTCGAAGGCCTCGACGTCGATGGATTCGGCGAGGAGGAGTTCCTCCTTCCCGGTGACGTCGACCTGCTGGCGGGCCAGCTTTTTGAGGCCGGACTGCGGCGCGAGGTCGCCGATGAGGACGCCGCCGATGACCTTGCCGTCCTTGAGGACGACGCGGCGCCACGTCCCCTCGTCGTACTTCTTCTCGACGTAGTCGTCGCCCAGCGTCGGGTGGCCGAAGGACAGGAAGGGGAAGTCGAAGTGCGTGATGGAGTAGGAGGAGACCCACTCGAACCGCTCGGCCTCGGCGTCGGCGACCATGTTCTGGCCGGCGATGGAGCCCTGTTCCTTGGCCGAACCCCACGCGCCGTTCTGGGCGCGCTCGCCCAATACGACGTCGTGGAACTGGGTGATGTCCCCGGCCGCGTAGACGTCCTCGACGTTGGTCTGCAGGTACTCGTCGACGACGATGCCGTCGTCGAGTTCGAGGCCGGAGCCACGGAGGAACTCGGTGTTGAAATCGAGGCCGATGGCGACGCCGGCGAAGTCGGCTTCGAAGCGCTCGCCGTTGGGGTCGATGGCGGCTTCGATGCGGCCCTCGTCGTCGGTCTCGAAGTGGTCGACACCGGAGTCGAAGACGGGCGTGACGCCGTTCTCGCGAAGCGCGTCGTGGATGATTTCGGCGCCCTCCTCGCTGAGAGCGTAGCGCCACCACGCGTTCCCGCGCATCAGGTAGTGGGCTTCGACGTCCTGTGCGCCGCAGATTGCCGCGAGGTCGATACCGAGCAGGCCGGCGCCGACGACGACGCCGTTTTCGGCGGCTTCGGCGTCTTCCTTGATGGCGCGGGCGTCCTCGAAGGTCCAGAAGTGGTGGACGCCTTCGGCGTCGCTGTTGTCGACGGGCAGTTGGGTCGGCGTGCCGCCGGTCGCGACCAGCAGTTTGTCGTACTCGTAGACGTCGCCCTCGTGGGTGTGGACCTCGTGGGCGTCGGTGTCGACGCTCGTGACGACGGTGTTCAACTGGAGGTCAATGTCCCGTTCGTCGTACCAGTCGGGGTCGTGAATCGAGACGGGCGCTTCGGGCAGTTTGCCCTTGGCGAACTCCTTGATGAGAATCCGATTGTAGAGAGCTTCCCCCTCCTCGGTAATGACGGTGATGTCGGCATCCGGGTCTTGCTCGCGGATGGTCTCCGCGGCCGAGGACCCGGCGATGCCGTCACCGATTATTACGTGGGACGCACACATGTCCTCGCGTAGGACACCGGGCTTAATGTGAATTGCTATGTAGGGATTCTACACCCCATGCGGCGTGTTCACGGACGTCTGTAAACCGTATCGGGGGATGTCCGCTACTGTTGTACAACCGCCCACCGACACGGTTACAGCTGGAAACACACGGCTACCGGAGACCGGAGGTTCAAGGAGTCGTGGTCCCAACGATTGGGCATGAAACTCCGGCAGAATCCCCGACACTGGGCTTCGAAGAAGGCGCTGACGACGCCCGGCGTTCGCACCGCCGCCAACTACGCGCTGGTCAAACTCCACACGAAGATATTCCTCGGCAAGGCCGACGAGGACCGTCAGGAGGAGCGCCGCGAGCATCTCGACGAGTTCTTCGATGCGACGATGGACGCCTACGTCGCCGCCCTGCAGGCCGACTACACCGAGGCCGAAGCCCGCGAAATCACCCACATACAGGCCAACTTCGATTTCTTCAACCACGGCTGGACGGAGATGATGGAGTTCCCGGGCGACGAACTCGAGGACCACTACCGCCGCTACGAGGACTTCTTCACCGAACACGGCATCACCATCGACGACCCGCTCGGGGAGTTCGAACCGGTCGGCGGCGTCGCCGAGGCACCGGAGACGCCGGAGAAACGCGAGGCGGGCGAATACGAGAACGCCATCGAGGGCTTCGCCGACGACGTCTACGTCGAAACCGCCGAGGGCGAAACTGTCGTCGGTGGCGATACGGAAGAACCCGACGTCAGCCTCACGGACGCACCGGGCGTCAGCGACGACGACGCCAAGGCCGACTAGGCGGCCTCGGAGACGGTCCCGGGAGCGGTCTCGCAGGACTCTCCACAGTCACCGGCTGTTCTGCATGCGATTTCGCGGGCTTTGCTGACGATTCGCCTCGAAGTGACGCCGACCGTCAGGCCGACGGCGGCGGCCGTCGCCGGACCGGGATGGGCGACGAACACCAGCAGGCCGAGGAAGCCGCCGAGGATAGCGGCCGTCGCGGCGAGGTAGGCACCGAGCGAGGCGGTGGACCGGCGGGCGTAGGCTCTGTCTCTCATACATGTGAAGACAGGGCCGACAGCGCAATAAGTGTAATCTGAAATTCATTTCTGTTGGCCGAGTTACTGAAATCGAGTTCAGTAATCGGCGCCGAGGATTCGGTCGGCCGCGGCATACCCAGCCTCGATGGCGCCGTCGAGACTCCGTTCGGGGTACTGCGCTCGGGAGGCCATCCCGGCGTAGTGGATGCCCGGCGCGACCTCCTTTGAGAGGTCGTAGGGGACGACCATATCGAGGTAGCCGCGCTCGTAGACGGGCGCAGTCTTGGGGTTCCGCGCGATGAGCGTCCAGTTGACGCTCTCGCGGTCGAAGTCGGGGAACATGTCCTCGATACCGTCCAGCCACAGTTCCTCGACGCCCTCGTCGTCGAGTTGCCACAACTCCTCGTCGGTCCCCTGTACGTAACTGGCGACGTAGAGCAGGTGTTCGCCGCCGTAGCGCTCCGGCGGAACGAAGTTCGTATGCTCGATGAGCGCGCCGAACGGCGCCTCGTCGGCGATGTTGAGCCAGTAGGTGTCCATCAGCGGCTCGTCCATCGAGACGACCGCACAGACCGACCCCTGAAAGTCGATGTCGCACTCGTAGCCGGTCAGACCCTCCAGCACGTCGGGCATCGTGGCCACGACCACGTCGTCGACGGCGTGGGTTTCGCTCGTCCCCTCGCCGCCCTCGCCCTCTCGCTTCACCGTCATCGACTCGACGGGGCCGCGGCCGTCCCCCTTCTCGGCGAATCCGAGGTTTGTCACGTAGGCGCCCGTCTCGATGTGCTCCCGGCCGACCGTCTCGACCAGTTCGTCGACCAACACGCCGAAGCCGCCCTCGATGTATCCCAGAATCTCGCCTTTGAGCAGGTCGCGCTCACCGCGGAACTTGACGCGACCCAACAGCCACGCCGCCGAGACGTCCTCCTTTCGGGAACCGAACTTCGCGTCCAGCAGGGGTTCGAAGAAGTACTCGTAGACGCCACGAGTCGTATGTTCGATGAGGAAGTTCTTGATGGGCACGTCCTCGAAGTCCTCGAGGTTCTCGTAGGTGTCCCGTCGCGGAACCCCGCCGCGAACGTCGACTTCGAGGGTCAGCATCGCCAGTCGGAACTTGTCGTACACCGAGAGATACGGATAGGCCGCGATCTCCCACGGCTTGTCCAGCGGGTGGGCCACACCGTCGACGTAGTAGGCGTTCTCGCCGACGCGCCACTCGATGTGGTCGCCCAACCCGAGTTCATTGGCCAACTCGACGATGGTCTCCTCGGATTTCGAGAGGTGGTGATAAAAGGCCTCGATGCGGTCCCCGCGGGTCTCGTAGGTCGACGCGAGGCCGCCGAGACGGTCGTTGGCCTCGAAGACGCGCACCTCGCGGCCCGCCTGCTGGAGGCGATAGGCCGCCGAAAGCCCGGCGAGGCCGCCGCCGACGATACCGATCATATTCCCACCTCGACACCCCGCGTTGTTGGCTCTTGCTACTCGACCGGCTCCGTCGAACGTGCTACTCGGGCAGACCCATCGAAGGCCACATCCGACAGCGAGAAGTCACGCTCCTCCGCAAGTATTCGCTCACCGGCCGAACCGTCGCTGTCGCTCCTGATACTCCCGAAGCGCCCGGAGGAAGTCCCGACGCCTGAAGTCCCGCCAGTTGACGTCCGTGAAGTAGAGTTCCGAGTAGACGGACTGCCAGATGAGGAAATCCGAGAGGCGTTCGGCGCCGGTCTTGATGACGAGGTCCGGCGGCGTCTGGAAGACGAGGCGTTCCTCGATGGTCGCCTCGTCGATTGACTCGGGGTCGAGAGTACCGTCGGCGGCGGCCTCGGCGATCTGCCGGACGGCCGCGGCGAACTCCTCGCGGCCGCCGAGGCCGATGCTCACCTGGACGGGCGCGTCGGCGGCGGCATCGTCCTCGGGGCTTCGGACGGCGACCGGTCGGGGGCTATCGAGTTCCGAGAGGGCGTTCCGCAGGGTCGGCACGGCGGCCTTGTCGAGGACGCTCACGTAGATGAGGACGCGCTCGACGCCGGCCTCGAAGGCCCACTCGAGGAACGACGAGAGCGTCCCGTAGGCGCCCCGTTCGAGCAGGTCGTGTTCGGTGATGACCAAGGCGACCCGCTCGGGAACGTCGGCGTCGCTCAGTCGGACCCTTGCGGCGAGATATCGGTCGTAGAGTCCCACATCCGGGCTTCCGCCTCGGGCCGCCTGAACGTGTCGGTCCCCCTTCGGGAAGATTAAGTGGGCGACGGCGGAATCTCGGGGCGTGACTGGCGACGTAGGCCGTGCCATCGGATTCGCGGTCGTCGGAGCGTTGGCCCTGCTGGCTCCCCTGCTGGAGGGCCGCGTGAGCGACCTCGCAGCGGCCGTCGGCACCGTCGCCCCCTTCGTCCTCGTCGCCGCCGTCGCCTTTCTGACGACGAGCGGCCAACTCTTCGAGTTCTTCGCCCGCCCCGGCGACCGCGAGGAGGGCCGCCTCTACGGCCTCGCCTCGTTCAGCCTCGGCATCGCCGGCCTCGCGGTCATCTACGCTGCCTTCGACCTCCCGGTTTCGGCGTTCCTCGTGGCCGTCTTCGTCCTCACCGTCGGCAATCTCGGGCAGGCGCTCACCGGACGCTACACCCCCGACCCGGTCGTCGGTACCTCCGCCTTCGCCGTCGTCGGGACGGCCGGCGCGGTCGGTGCGATTCTCATCGCCGAGGTCCTCGGTGCGTCGGTGCCCGCGCTCCCGCTTGCGGTGTTCGTCGCCACGAGCGGCGCGCTTCTGGGTGCGCTCATCCGGTCGGTGCTCTTCGTCCGGGACGACTCGCTGGTCGTCCTCTCGGTCGGTCTCACGGTCTGGTTTCTGCTGGAGTTGGGTCTCGCGCCGACGCTCCGTCGGGTCGGCGTCGGCCTCGCGCTGACCGCGGCGCTGGGCTACGTCGCCTACGGCCTCGGAACCGCATCGGTGACCGGCATGCTCACCGGCGTCCTGCTGGCCCTCTTTACCGTCGTTTTGGGCGGATTCGGCTGGTTCGTCCTGCTCGTGACCTTCTTCGGGTTGGGCGGCCTCGCGTCGAAGTACCGCTACGAGGAGAAACTCGACCGCGGCATCGCACAGGAAAACGAGGGCGCACGCGGCGGCGGCAACGTGCTGGCGAACTCGGCGGTCGCCCTCGTCGCCGTCGTCGCCTTCGCCGTCTCGGGCCACGTCGGTATCCCGCCGACCGTCTTCCGATTCGCCTTCGCCGGGGCCGTCGCCGCGGCGCTGGCCGACACCTTCTCCAGCGAGTTCGGCGGCCTCTTCGATACGCCGCGACTCATCACTACGCTTCGGGAGGTCGACCCCGGCACCGACGGCGCGGTGACGTGGCAGGGCGTCGTCGCCGGTGCCGTCGGGTCGGCCGTCATCGGCGGACTCAGCGGCCTCTTCTTCGGCCTCGAAGCCCCCGGCGTTTCGCTGGTCGTCCTCGCCGGCGCCGTCGGCATGACCGTCGATAGCCTCCTCGGCGCCATGTTCGAAGGCGTCTACCTCGGCAATCAGGGCGTGAACCTGCTGGCGACGCTCTCTGCCGGCCTCGTCGCGGGCCTCGCGGCGCTGGGGCTGTGAGCGTTCGCCCGCTCCAGCCGGCCGACGAACCGGCCGTGCGGTCGCTACAGACGCTGCTCGAGTACGCCGACCCCGATATCGTCGACGCCGCCCTCGCCGGCCCGTTCGTCGGTCGCGTCGCCGTCGCCGACGGGACGGTCGTCGGCTACGCTATCGCTCTACCGGGCGAGGAGGCGACGCTGTCCGAACTGGTCGTCGCGCCGGCCCACAGACGCGCGGGCCACGGCGAAGCGCTGGTCGATGCAATCGCCGAGGCGACCGGCGCCGACCGACTGGTCGTGACGACGCCTGCCGAGAACGAGGCCACAACGGCGTTCTACGAATCGCTCGACTTCGAGGCCGACGCGCGCCTGTCGGGGTTCTACGCCGACGGGAGCGACGCGCTACGCCTCGTTCGCCGCGAGTAGCTGGTCGGCGGTCCGGACCCGGACGCTCGTCGGCTGTTTGACGAACTCGCCGGTCGAGGCTGCGACGACGTTGCCGATGCCGCGCTGGGCGGACACGTCGAGGACGCGCTGGCTCAACTCGCCGTCGAGGACGACCGCAGTCGGCGTCGGGTCGGTCTCGGCGACGAGGTCGAAGGCGTCGTCGGCATCGCCCTCCGCGATGACTCCGAAGTCGTCGTCCACCAGTCGGACGGTACCGGTCTCGCCGCCGATGACTGCATCGACGTGGCCGCGGAGCGTCTCTGGGGTCGACTCTGCGGCCGAACCCGTTTCGGACTCCGATTCGGCTTCGGCATCGGGGCTCTCGGCTTCGGCTGCCGTCGCGTCGGCTGATTCGTCCGTCTCCGCTGTTTCGGAGGGTTCGGCCTCTGATGGGGACTCGATAGTCGTCGTTTCGGCGTCGGCTGCCGGTTCGGCGACGGTCGCGCCGTCCGGGACGGCTTCCTCCGTGGGGGCGGCCTGTCCTTCGCCGCCGTCGACGTCGGCCTCTGGGTCCCGGCAGGCCGCTTCGGAGGTGTCGCCGGCGTCCGTCGAGAGGGTCGGTGCAATCGCCTCCGCGGGCGCCCCCTCGTCGACCTGGTCGTAGGGGACCTTCTCGCGGAGCGCCGCCATCACCTCGTGGCGGGCGAGGTCCTCGACGGAACGATTCTCGGGCGCGAAGGCGACGTAGTCGACGTCACCGACCTGTGCGAGTTCCTTCAGGATGAGTTCGCCGCCCCGGTCGCCGTCGAGGAAGGTCGTGACGGTCCGGTTCTGGGTGAGGTCAGCGACCGGTTCGGGGACGTTCGTCCCCTCGACGGCGATGGCGTTCTTGATGCCGTACTGCAACAGGGTCAGCACGTCGGCGCGCCCCTCGACGACGATGATGGCGTCCGACTCGGCGACGTTCGGGCCGGCGGGCAGGCCCTCGTACTCGGTGATGTCCTCGACGCGAACCGATTCGCGGACCTCCTCGACGAGGTCGCGGCTGGAACGCATCGACTCGTCGAAGGCCTCCGTGAGGAGGCTCTTGGCGCGCTCGACGACCTCGCGGCGCTTTGCGGCCCGGACGTCCTCGATGCGGCGGACCTCGATGGTCGACCGGCAGGGGCCGACCCGGTCGATGGTCTCTAAGGCCGCCCCGAGGATGGCCGTCTCGACCTGGTCGAGGCTCGTGGCGATGGTGATGCGGCCGAACGACTGGCCGTTCTGGGAGTCTATTTCGACGTCGATGCGGCCGACCTTCGAGGAGTCCTGTAGCTCCCGGAGGTCGAGTTCGTCGCCGAGGAGGCCCTCGGTTTGCCCGAAGACCGCCCCGACGACGTCGGAGCGTTCGACGACTCCGTCCGCCGTGATGTCCGCGTGAACGAGATATTTGGCTGTATCCTGCATGGGTGAAGTGCCCGTTGCCGGGCGGTGATGGTGATGCCATGAGCGCACTCATGGAGTATTTAAAATAAACTCGGGCGCGCATATAAGCTATGCGGCACCCACCCGTTCCGACGCCGTCGACTGGCGGTGCTGTCCCGACCGGAGCCGGACGGCGGCGTCGACACGACCGTTTATAAGTAACCGCCGTGAGGTGCCCGCATGGGAATCGAGGAATCCCCCATCGACCCGACCGACTTTCTGGAGGACGTGGAGATGCGCATCGGCGAGGTCACGAGCGTCGAACCGTTCCCCGAGGCACGGAAGGACGTTTATAAACTACGCGTCGATTTCGGCACGGAGGAGTTGCGGTCGGCGGCCGGGCTTACCGACCTCTACGACCCCGAGGACCTGCTCGGGTCGCAGGTCGTCGCCGTCGTCAACCTCGGGACGGTCAACATCGCGGGCTTCGAAAGCGAGTGTCTCGTCACGGGCGTCGACGACGGCGACGGCAACGTCGTCCACCTCCAGCCGGAACGCGAGGTGCCGAACGGGGAACGGATTTACTGAGGCCCCTCTGAAGAGGAATTTTCTTCGACCATCGGTGTTGGTGAGTAATCAACAACGTTTTAGGAGACGTGCGTGTGAACGATGAACAACCGATGGTTTCGAGACGCGAACGGTACGCTTGGGTCGCCGTCATGGCGACGTTGATGGCGCTGGCGATTCCGTGGTTCCTCTGGGGAGAAGGCCGGATGGCGCTGGGCCTACCGCTGTGGCTCTGGTGGCATATCGGGTGGATGATGCTCGCGGCGCTGGCCTTCTGGACCTTCGCGAACCGCGCGTGGGGCATCGGCATCACCGAACCGCTCTTCGGGGAGGAACGGACATGACGGCGACGCTGCAACTCGGCATCATCGTCGGCTACCTGCTGGTCGCGCTGGCGGTCGGTCTGGTCGCCTACCGCCTCACCGAACGGACCGCCGAGGACTTCTATCTCGCCTCCCGGACGTTCGGCACTGTCGTCCTCCTGTTTACGGTCTTTGCGACCCTGTTGTCGGCCTTCACGTTCTTCGGCGGCCCGGACAACGCCTACGCGTTCGGCCCCGAGTGGATACTCGTCATGGGGCTGATGGACGGCATCATCTTCGCTGTCCTCTGGTACGTCGTCGGCTACAAGCAGTGGCTCCTCGGCCAGAAACACGGCTACGTCACGCTCGGGGAGATGCTCGGCGACCGGTTCGGGTCGACCGCGGTCCGGGCACTCGTCGCCGGCATCTCGCTGTTCTGGCTGTTCCCCTACGTCATGCTCCAGCAGATCGGTGCCGGCGGTGCGCTGGCGTCGCTGACGAGCGGCGTCTTCCCGTTCTGGGCCGGCGCGACGCTGGTGACCGTCTTCATGATACTCTACGTCGCGCTGGCCGGAATGCGCGGCATCGCGTGGACCGACACCCTGCAGGGCCTCTTCATGCTCGCGATGGTGTGGGCGGCGATGCTGTGGGTGCTCGTGGCCGTCGACGGCGGCATCGCGACCATCAACGCCGGCCTCGAGGCGAGCAACCCCGAATTCCTCGCGCTCGGGAGTGCGTTCTACACGCCCTCGACGATGCTGACCTTCGCCGTCTCCATCGCCTTCGGCGTCGCCATGTTCCCGCAGGTCAACCAGCGGTTCTTCGCGGCCTCCTCGGAGACGGTTCTCAAACGCTCCTTCGCGCTGTGGCCGGTCCTCGTCGTCCTGCTTTTCGTCCCCGCCTTCCTGCTGGGGACGTGGGCGGCCGGCCTCGGCCTCGAAGCGAACGTGCAGGGCGGCGAGAGCATCCTCCCGGTTATCCTCGCGGAGTACACGCCGGCGTGGTTCGCCGCGCTGGTCGTCGCCGGCGCCATCGCCGCCATGATGTCCTCCTCCGATTCGATGCTGCTCTCGGGGGCCTCGTACTTCACCCGCGACGTCTATCGGCCGCTGGTCGAGGACGGCATCACCGACTGGCAGGAGGACCGCCTCGGCCGCATCGGGGTCGCCGTCTTCGCCCTGTCGGCCCTCGCCGCGAGCATCTGGGCGGAGGCCGCCGCCTTCGGCGGCGCGGCCGTCGGGTCGATACTCGTCTCCATCGGCGACCTCGCGTTCGGCGGCTTCGCCCAGATGGCCCTGCCGGTCATCGTCGCGCTCTACTGGCGGCGGACGACCCGCGCCGGCATCCTCGCCGGCATCCTCGTCCCGCAGGCCGTTTATATCGCGTTCAACTTCGTCCCCGAGGTGACCGTCGGGTCGCTGACCCTCTTTTCGGACGCCTATCTCGGGTGGGGCATCTCCATCTACGGCATGCTCATCGGCCTGCTCGTCACCGTCGGCGTCTCCGCGCTGACGGCCCAGACGGCCGACGAGAAGACGGACCTCTACTTCGAGCAGTTGGCCGACTGAGACGGTCGACCGGGACGCCACGACTTTTTAAGTCCATCCGGCGAACGGCCATCCATGCAAACCCACATCGTCCCGGTCGGCTTCGATTACGACCGGCTTATCGCGCCGCTGGTCCGGGACCAACTCGACGTCGACCGCGTCGTCCTGCTGGAGGGGGCGGTCGGCAGCGAGGCCAACGTCGAGTACTCCCGCAACCTCGCCGAAAAGCTCGAACAGGA
Organism: Natronomonas amylolytica; assembly: GCF_037031205.1. Lineage (NCBI taxonomy): Archaea > Methanobacteriati > Methanobacteriota > Halobacteria > Halobacteriales > Natronomonadaceae > Natronomonas > Natronomonas amylolytica. The sequence continues at coordinate 177,750 of NZ_JAYEZM010000007.1, forward strand.
CTTCACGAACCTGCTGGGCGCCGAAACCGAGCGGTTCGTCGTCGAGGACGTCTACGACTACGACGCCGCCTTCGAGCAGGCCTACGACCTCATCAACAGCGAACTCGACGACGGCGGCGAGGTCTGGGTCAACGTCTCGGCGATGCCCCGGACGGTCTCGTTTGCCTTCGCGACCGCGGCCCACTCCATCATGGTCGAACGCGAGGGCGACCGCGAGCGCATCCACACCTACTACACGGTCCCCGAGAAATACCTCGAAACCGAACTGGCCGAGGAGTTGCGCGCCCAGTGTGACCTGCTGGCGGATATCCTCGACGATGCGGCCAACGTCGACGAAGACCGCATCGACGAACATCTCGACGTCGCCCGCCAACTCCTCAACGAGTTCGACGAACGCGGGACCACCATCGGCGCCAAGAAGTTCGGCGACAGCCACATCATCGAACTCCCGGTCGCCTCCTTCTCGAACGTCAAGCCCTTCGAGGAACTCATCCTCTTTACCCTCGGCGAGCACGGCGAGTTCGAATCCGTCTCGGAACTCGCCCAGACGCTGGCCCGCGAACTCGGCGAGGAGTACACCGACTCCTTCCGGTCGAAGGTCATCTACAACGTCGACCGCCTCGGCCCCGGCGGCAAGGGCTATATCGAACAGGAGGAACACGGCAAGTCCTATCGCACCCGCCTGTCCCGCATCGGCGAACTGTGGGTGCGCTCCCACGCCGACCAATCCGAACTCTAGGGTGGATACACCGCTGAATTCCGCCGGTACGGCCCGACTTCGGGGTAGGTGCCCGTCGGGCCTCTGGCCCCCGAGACTGTCGAACCGCCTATAATTCTCCCTGAAGCCGCGCGGCGGCCGCCACGAGTAGAACGCCGAGGAATCCGACGAGGCCGGACGCGACGAAGACGGGCGTGTAGGTGCCGAATCGGTCGAAGCCGAACCCGGCCGCGGCCGGGGCGAGCAGTCCGGGAATCGCGAAGGAGAGCGAAACGAGGCCGAACAGCGTGTTGAGGTTCCGGCCGCCGAAGAGGTCCGCCGGCACGGAGGACAACAGCGCGCCGGTGCCGCCGTAGCCGATGCCGAAGCACGCCGCCAGCGCCAACAGCACCGCGGGCGTGCGTCCCAGCGGCAACGCGAGCAGCACCGACCCCATCACGGCCCCGCAGACGACGAAGATGGCCAACCGCCCCAGACGGTCGGCGACGCCGCCGACGGCCAGGCGGGTGAGCGTCGTCGCGCCGCCCACGACGCTGAGCGCGAGTACACCCGTCGCCCGGATGCCCTGTTCGGTGGCGAAGTTGACGACGTGGTTGAGCAGGACGTACAGCGACACGTACATGAGCACGTAGCCGGCGAAAAGCAGCAGGAACGCGCGGTTCTTGACGGCCTCGCGGACGGTGCGAAGCTGGTCGCGCCAGCCGTCTTTGGATTCGGGGCGCCCCTCCGGAAACTCGGCGTCGATGGCGGCGTCGACATGGCCCGGTTCGTCGACCATCAGAAGCGCCGCCAAGAGCAACGTGACCGCGAGGCCGCCCCCGAGAAAGAGGAACGCGCCTCGCCAGCCGACGCGCGTGACGAGCATGGAGGCGGTCGGCGCGATGATGACCATCCCGACCCCGAGGCCGGCGCTCGCGATGCCGGTCGCCAGCCCGCGCCTGCGCTGGAACCACTGTGGCGGCGTCGCATATCCGATGACGAACGCGAGGCTCATTCCGGCCCCCGTCACGACGCTGTATGTCGCGACCAGCGCCAGCAGGCTGCCGGCGCGACTCCCGGCGAGCATACCGCCGCCAAGCAGGCCTGCGGCGAGTACTAGACTGCGGCGCGGACCCAGCCACTCGACGAGGCCGCCCATCGGCGGGCCGGCAGCATACAGGACGAACAACTGAACTCCGAAGACCAGCGAGACGCGCGCCGTCGAGGCGCGAAACGAGGAGGCCAGCGGGTCGAGAAAGATACCGAACGAGTAGGTCATACCGAAGACGACGCCGCTGACGAGAAAGCAGGCCCCGACGATGACCCAACCGTAGTACGTCGACGCGTCCGCGAGTCGGGTCTGCAGGAAGCGCATGAACGTTCCAGTCTGGGCCGGAGTATAAGGAATTGTCGCCGCCGCGAACGAGTTCGAGGTTCAGTACGGGACATCAGTCTTCGACGAACGGCTCCCGCCGCCGGGGGCCGTCAGAAGACCGACCTTCCGCGATGCCGGGCCGAGCGTAGTTATCGCGGCCGGACGCGAAAGCGGACGGTCCCGACGCCGGGAATCCTGATCTCGCGGACGCGGCCGGCCGTCCGCCGGACGCGCGCGGCGAGACTCCGCTGGAGGAGTTTCAGGCCGACGACCGCGCCGACGGTCAGCGCGACCGCCTGGAGCGGGTAGCTGATGGCGACGAAGAGCGCCAGCACCGCCAGCGGGAGGGCGAGCAGCAACGCGACGGAGGGGTCCTCGATGGGCGTTACGGGTCCGGTAGGGAGCTTCGAGTGTCTCATGGTAGGTAGATGGACGGGTAGGACCGTCTTACCTATCCGTAGAAACCCACGACGTAAAAAGTCTAAGATATCAGATAAGAAATGAGAAGTGTTAGCACATATATTTCACTATTATTCTCTTAGAGGGCTCAAAAACCGTTTCAATGAATACCATGTCACTCGTTACAATCATATCGATTAATTGAGGAAGCGAGTTATAGCGGATGGCTGTCAGCAGCTACTGGGGACGGTCACGCTACTTTCAGTTTCTCGACACGGGTGAGCATCGCCAGATACAGCGCGACGACGAACAACAGGACGGCGCCGGCGGCCGCTGCACCCAGCGCGTCCGCGCCGAGAATCGACGGCGCCTCCCGTTCGGCCGGAATCCACGTGTGGTGGAGGTTTCCCACGAGCGGGATGAAGTAGTCTACCAGCGTATCGAAGCCGTACCACAGCGTCGCGACGCCGACCGCTCGCGCCGAGAAGTCGCTGATACGATGCAGGAGGAACGCCTGCAGGACCATCGCCGCGTGGCTCCAGATGAGGAACTGTCGCATCGGCTCCCAGAGGTAACTGAACTCCTCCCAGAAAACGAGATGAACCCAGACCGTCCAGCCGCCGAGGATGATGTTGCCGAAGAAGGCCAGCGCGACCAGCCAGTCCTGCCGATAGCCGAGTTTCCACGAGGCCAGCGCCAGGGCGATGAACAGCGTGGCGACGGGACTGTCCGGCACGAACGGCCACATCACCGTCGGCTCGAAGGCGAACTGAAAGCGGTAATACCAGAAGCCGAAGGCGGTTCCGACGAGGTTGACCGCGACGATGAGCCACGCGAGGTTCAACCCGAGGTTCTCGACCCGTTCCGGCAGCGGCGCGACGTACCACGGGAGGTCCTCGCGGGGCACGTCGGATTCGAACAACCCTCGAACGTCCATACGCGCATCTCCGGGCCGTCGCACAAAAACACCCCCGACGGAGACCGCTCGCGTGGTCCGGGACCGAACCTCCGGCATAGGAAAGACACGCATTAAGTGCATCCGACCCCAACACGAGTACATGACCGAAACGGATATCGAGGAACTCCGACGGGGGACGGACCTCGTCAAGCGCGGTTTCGCCAAGATGCAGAAGGGCGGCGTCATCATGGACGTCGTCACTCGCGAACAGGCCCGCATCGCCGAGGACGCGGGCGCAGTCGCGGTCATGTCGCTGGAGGCCGTCCCGGCCGACATCCGCAAACGCGGCGGCGTCGCCCGGATGGCCGACCCCGGTATGCTCGAAGAGATCATCGACGAGGTCTCCATCCCCGTGATGGGCAAGTGCCGCATCGGCCACACCGCCGAAGCCCAGATTCTCCAGGCCACCGGCGCCGACATGCTCGACGAGAGCGAGGTTCTGACGCCCGCCGACGACCGCTACCACGTCGACAAGCGGCCCTTCGACGCCCCCTTCGTCTGCGGCGCGCGCAACCTCGGCGAGGCCCTCCGCCGCATCGACGAGGGCGCCGCCATGATTCGCACCAAGGGCGAGGCCGGCACCGGCGACGTCAACCAGGCCGTCACCCACCAGCGGACCATCAAGCGCTCCATCCGCCAGCTCACCGGCATGAACCACGAGGAACGCGAGGAATGGGCCCGCGAGAACGGCGCCCCCCGCGACCTCGTCCACGAAACCGCCGAGATGGGCCGCCTGCCCGTCGTCAACTTCGCCGCCGGCGGCATCGCCACGCCCGCCGACGCCGCCCTCATGATGCAGCTCGGCTGTGACGGCATCTTCGTCGGCTCCGGCATCTTCGGCGCCGAGGACCCCGTCAAGATGGGCACGGCCATCGTCGAAGCCGTCAACAACTACGACGACCCCGAGAAGCTCCGCGACATCTCCAAGGACATCGGCAAGGGCATGAAAGGTCAGGCCAACGAAGGCATGTCCGAAGAAGAGCAGTTGCAGGGTCGCGGCATCTGAAAGCCACTTTTCAGCCCACTTTTTGCACGAGAACGCCGCGGCACCTCCCTGCGGTCGGCGCCGCGGTAGTCACCGCTCGGCGGATGCTCTCTGCAATGAACGCACCCTCAGCCGAGACTCCTACTCCCCGTCCCAGTAGTCTACGTCGTCGTCGAGATTGTAGTACTTCGTGAGTTTCCGACCGTCGCGGCCACCGGGCGGCGAACCCACGAAGGCGCCGAGTTTCTCTGAATCGGGATACATCGTCACGTCGGGGTCGTTCATCGTCGAAAAGGCGAGGTATCGAAGCGGCTCATCGGAGTCGTTGATGACTCGATGGGCGCCCGATTCGTCGGCCGGGAGCGCGACGTAATCGCCCGCGTTGAGGTCGTGTGTTTCCCCATCAAGCCGGAGGGTGCCGGTTCCGTCGAGGACGTAGAGGGCTTCCTCGTTGGCGGTGTGGTAGTGATAGGGCCACGACTTGCTGTCCGCGGGGAGTTCGTAGAGGCTACACCCCAACTGCTCGCTGTCGGCGGCTTCGCCCAGTTGCTTCCGTTTAAATGTCGTCTCCCCGCGGTCCGTCTCCATCCAATCGAGGTTGGATTCGTGTGCGATTCCCATGCAGAACCGTCAAATCGGCGTCTGATAATTCTTGGTCTGAACGGGAGTCGGAGGAATTGCGGCAGAAAAACGGTCTCCAGAGTGAGCAGGTTTCGTCGTTAGACGTAGCCTTCGTCTTCAAGGCCGTCCATCAGGTCGTCGACGAGGGCGTCGACGCTGTCGTAGGGGTAATCGCCCTGACCTGACGCTTCCTGATTGAGTTCCATCGCCGTGATGGTCTCCTCGCCGACGTCGAACGTCGTGCCGGGGCCCTGCGGGAGGGCGGGCACGAGGTCCATCGGACTGTTGACGGGATAGTCGGCACCTTCGAACGCTTCCTCGAACTGCTGGCGTACGTCGTCTCGGTCTGCCATGGTTCGTCACGACAATACGGACTGGGTGGATTGGATGTATCGCCTCTCAAGACCGGTCGTTTAAAAACGAGGAGTATTCGACCGCACACGACAGGTGGACAGTAGAATTCAGTACTCGTAGTCGGTGTCGATTTCCCGGCCCGTTTCGGTCATCGCCACCGCCGCCTCGCTGTACTGGAGGACTTTCTGCATGTCGCCGTCGATGTCGAAGACCCCGGACATCATCCCGTCGATGGGACCGATATCGCCCCGATTGAGGTCGACCCAGTCGGAGTAGTCGCCTTTATAAATGAACCCCGCATCGACGTCGTCGGGCGAGTCGACTTCCCGGGCCTCGGTACACGCCCCGTCTTCGAGCGCGATGTAGAAGTAGCGGTCCTCCGGGAGTCGGTCGTCCGCGGCCACGTGGAAGACGAAATCGCCGTTGAAGCCGACGCCCCAGCCCTGACCTTTCTCGGCGTACTCCTCGTTGTCGTTCAGTCGCTCGCGCCACTCCTTGATCCACTCGTCGGATGGAAACGGTACGGACATAGTGTGTGTCGCCAGCACACACCTCGTCTGTCGGTAGTATAAACGTTCGCACGCGTCGTCCGTGCGACGGCGGGTCCGCGAGCGGCGTCCGGTCTTAAATAGCCGGGTAAGCCCCCCACAACGCTTTATTAGGTAGACCGGACAGAGTGAGTCGAGACTCGTGACTACACGCAACGCGCACGGTCGACCGGCGGAGACCGGAGGGGCGCCGGCGTCGAGCGACGGCCTCGCCGGCGCGGCACTGGCAGGGGGCATCGTCGGCGGACTCGTCGGTGGTGCCGTGTTCTACACTCAGGCGGTGCTGCATCTCACCTTCGTCGGCTCCATCGCCGGGATGGGCGGGATGCCGGCGGCCTTCGGCGTCTGGATGGGCTTTGCCGTGGCCTTCGGCCTCCTGTTCGGGGGCATCGCCCGACCGGCGACCGACTACTACACCGCCGGTATGACGTGGTCGACCGCACGACTCGGACCGTTTCGGAAACTCGCCGGCCCGATAGCGAGCACCGGCGGCGTCGGCCTCGTCTACGGCCTCGTCCTCGGCGGTGTCGTCGGCTTCGTCGGCATCCCGGCCGCCGTCGGCGCGGACGTTCCAGCCGTCAAGACGAACGTCCTCGTCGGCTACGCCGCCTTCGGTCTAGTGTCGGGGCTCACCTATGGACTGGCTCGCGACGGCTGGCTTCCGGTCCCCTCGTTTTCCTTTATTGGCTCCCGAGTCCGGGCCGCCGCGTTCGCGCCGCTCGTCGCGGGCGTGCTATCCGGCGCCGTCGTCTACAGCCAACAGCCGGTCTATCTTCGGTACCTCTCGACCATCGTCGATATCGGGACGCCGACGGGTGGCCTCGCCATCTGGGTCGGCGTCACCTTCGCTCTGGGCCTCGTCTTCGCCGTCGTCGCCGCCGGCCACGCCGCCCGCGGCAACAGCACGACCGGCTACGGCCTCGTCTACGGCATCGTCCTCGCGGTGTTCGTCGGCCTGCTGGCGATTCCCGCCGCGGTCACCGCCGGAACCCAGTGGGAACTCGGCTTCCAGGACGTCGGGGGCGCAGCCCTCGGCGCGTGGGTCGTCTACGGCCTCGTCCTTGGGTCGACGTTCGGCAAGGTCGTCAATGCCCGCCCGCTCCGGCCGGCGTTCCTCGTCGGTCGGACGCGCGCGACGGTCATCGCCTCGCTGGTCGCCGGCGCGGCGTCGGGGGCCCTCATGCTGGCGCAGGCGCCGCTCTACCTCCAGTTGGTCGGCGCGCTGGCCGGCTTCAGCGGCTCGCCGCCCCTCGGCTTCGGAATCTGGCTCACCGTCGCCATCCCACTCGGTGTCGGCTTCGCCGTCTTTCCGGCCCGCCGCATCGAGCGTGCGGATACACACGGCCAGACCGGCTTCAAGGTCGGCCTGCTCTACGGCCTGCTGCTTTCGGTCGTCGGGGTCTTTCTCATGCCGCCGATTCTCAGTTCGGCAACTCCCTTCACCCTCGTGGCACCCCACACGAACGGGGCGGTGCTCGCCGCCTACCTCCTCTTCGGCCCCGTTCTCGGAGTGAGCTACGAGGCCATCAGCGGCCCCAGTCGAGTGACACCGGCCTTCCTGCAGGGCCGCGGCGCCCCCGTAGTCGGCGGTGCCACCGTCGGCGGCGCCGCGGGCGCGGTCGTCGCCAACGCCCTCACGACCGGCGGTGTCTACTTCCTGACGCTCGGCACGGTCGTCGACTCACCCTCGCTGACGACTGGCCTCGGCATCTGGTTCGGCCTCCTGTTCCTCCTGGCGCTGGCGTTCGTCCCGCTTGCCGCCCGCGCCGTCGAATACCGAGTCGGCATCCCCCGTGGCCTCGCCGTGGGAGTGGTCTACGGCGCCGTCCTCACCGGCGTCGTCGGGGTGGTCGCGGTTCCCGCACTCGTCCGCGCGGGGGGAACCGCGCTCGCCCTCCCACACACCAACTCCGTCATCGCGGGCTACTTCGTCTTCGGCACCGTCTTCGGCGGCGCCTACGGCCACCTTCGGAAGCAGACGATCTCGAACGAGGAGTTCCCCACCTCGACGGCCATCGGTACCTCCGGGCAGCGTGCAATCGTCTTCGGCTCCCTGTTCGGCGGCGCCGTCGGCGGCCTCGTCGTCCACCACATGGTCGGTCCGGTCGCGATGCGCTATTTCGGCGCCCTGGTCGGCTACGGCGGGAGCATGGAAATCGGCTGGGCCGTCTGGCTCGGCCTCTCGCTCATCCTCGGGATGACCTTCGCCGTCGCCGTCGGTCCCCGTCTCAGCCGGTACGCCCACTCGATGGACCAGGTCACCGAACGCGACGAGGACCTCGATGCCGTTTTCGGTGATTTCCTCGACTTAGCCCCCGTCACGACCGCCGCCACGCTCGCTGGCGTCGTCTACGGCGTCGTCCTCGCTATCGCCGTCGGCGCCATCGGCGTCCCGCTGGCGGTCAACACGATGACGCCCTTCGGCATGTTCGTCCCCGAACTCCAGCCGTTCTTCCTGCTCGCCTTCGTCGTGTACGGCCTCGTTATGGGGCTCGGATACGGTGTGGTTAAGGAATTCTAAACCCCGAACGTTTTGCACGGTCGCTCGCCACCGGTGAGTGCGAGCTACACGGGGATTTCGCTCCTGTAGCATGCCAAAAGAGCCTTAGCGGTTTTTCAACGAACCGATGAGTACGCTTCAGTAGGTGGCGGTTTCGCTGAGCAGAGCGTGGAAAACTGATTTAAAAAATAGTCGCGCCCTGACCGATGCGCGTCTGATACGCGCGGGCGTCGATGCCCTCCGCCTCGAAGGTGTCTATCATCGCGCTGGCGATGTCGCGGCGGTCGCCCTCGTGGCAGGCGGCGATGACGGTCGGGCCGGCCCCGGAGATGGTGACGCCGGTGGCGCCGGCCTCGAAGGCGGCGTCACGGACCTCCTCGTAGCCGGTGATGAGTTCTGCGCGGGCGGGCGTGACGATGCTGTCGTTCATGCCACGGCCGACGAGGTCCGGGTCGTCCCGGGCCATCCCGACCGAGAGCGTGGCAGCGTTGCCGACCGTCTCGACGACCTGCTCCATGCGTGCGCCGTCGGGGACGACCTGCCGGGCGTCCCGCGTCGAGACGACGATTTCCGGCAGGCAGGTGACGAGTGGGATGGAGGCATCGACCTGCGTGACGCCGTCGTCGCGGGCGATGGTGAATCCGCCCATGATGGAGGGGGCGACGTTATCGGAGTGGGCGTCGCCGGAGACGACGGCCTCGCCCTCGGCGGCGATGGGGACGAGTTCCTCGCGAGTGAGGCCGCGGTCGTAGAGTTCGTTGAGGCCGACGGCGGCGGCGGCCGCCGAGGCGGCAGAGGAGCCGAGTCCCGAGGCCGGGCGAACGCCCTTGTCGATCTCGATGTGGGCGGGCGCGTCGAGGGCCTCGGCGACGGCGCCGACGGTGTTCTTGTCGGGGTCCTCGGGGATGTACTGGCTGCCGACACCCGTAATCTCTATCGTGGTGCGGTCGGCCTTCGAGACTCGCACGACGTCGGCCGGCCGTTCGAGGGCCGCACCGAAGACGTCGAAGCCACTGCCGAGGTTCGCGCTCGTCGCCGGGGCCCGCACCGTTACCATGCCCGGAGTATCCCGGCGGCCCGGGATAAAACCCACTTTTCGCACGGGCCGACCCGCGGCCATCAGTTCGCGGGTCGTCGGCCGGATTCCGGCCCTCCCCGCGTCACTCATGGCCTCTCAGAACGCCCCGTTCGGCGGATGTCCGGGAACGAATCAGTCGGCCGTCGGTTCGGGGTCGGCGACCTCGTCCGGTTCGATGTCGTCGATGTCGTCGTCGAGGTACTCACGGAAGCGACCGACGACGTTGCGGGCTTCCTCCAGTTCCACGTCGCCGACCGAGCGGATGAGCGCGGCCGCACGGCGGGCCCGGGTGCGGCGCCACGACTCCTGCCTGGATTCGTAGGTCCGAATCGCCCGCAGGAAGTCCGCACGGGAGAATTCCGGCCAGTAGGGCGTACAGAAGTAGACCGCGGCCTCGTTGCCGTTGGCGTGCCACGGCAGGAAGTTCGAGGTGCGTTCGTCGCCGCCGGTGCGGATGATGAGGTCGACCGCGCGGGTCGGACTGGTCGTGAGTCGGCGCTCTATCTCCTCGACGCCGACATCGGTGGGGTCGAGGCGACCGGCGGCTGTCTCGTGGGCGATATCGCGGGCGACGCCGAGCAGTTCCGCGCGGCCGCCGTAGGCGAGTGCGACGTTCAGTTGCAGGTCGTCGTACTCGGCCGTCCGGGATTCGGCGTAGTCGACCGCTTCGCGGACACGCGGTGGCAGGCGGTCGATTTCGCCGATGGCACGGATGCGGACGCGCTCCTCGTGGACCTTCTCGTGGTCCGCGAAGGACCGGAGTTTGTCGGTGATCAGGTCGAACAGCGCCTCTCGTTCCTCTTCGGGGCGGTTGAAGTTCTCCGTGGAGAAGGCATACAGCGTCAGTTCCTCGACGCCGAGGTCGGAACACCACCGGAGGATGTTCTCGGTCGTATCGGCGCCCGCGCGGTGGCCCTTGGTCTTTTCTTCGCCCTGCTCGCGCGCGTATCGGCGGTTGCCGTCCTGAATGACCGCGACGTGTGACGGCGCACCCGAAATTTCACGCTCGAGGAGTCGTTCGTACGCACCCTCGAGTAGCCCACGAAGTCGTCTCATATATCGAAGTGAACGGTAGCCAGCCCAATGAGTCTTGTTGGTTCGTAGATGGCGGAGACCGCACGCGATTCCCCGGCCAGAAGCGTCTTAACGGCCGTATACCGGCGAATTTGTCGTTTAAACATCAGGTGCCCACAGGGTTTTTATTTTAGCACGTCGACTGAAGAGATGCAATGGCGAAAGGCGTGGTTGACTTCTTCAACGACACTGGCGGTTACGGTTTCATCGAGACTGACGAATCCGACGAGGACGTGTTCTTCCACATGGAGGACATCGGCGGCCCGGACCTCGAAGAGGGTCAGGAAGTCGAATTCGACATCGAGCAGGCCGAGAAAGGCCCGCGCGCGAAGAACCTCGAGCGACTGTAACACCGGCAGACGACGTACAGCGGACGAGTTCGGCGCGGTGCGGGCGTTATCGTCGCGGACCGTGACCTGTATTACCCTCGATAGCGTCGCCTCTAGCAATGAGTGACGCTATCGACGAGGACCTTTATGAGCGGACCAAGGCGCTGCTCGAACCCGGCGAGATACAGCTGAACGGCGTCATTGTTCGGACCGACCTCACGAGCGACGAGGAGCCGACGCTCCATCAGGCGACGCTGGATATCGGGAACCTCATCGCCAAGGCCAGCGGCATCGACCCCACGGACACCTACGTCTACTCGGGCAACGACGACGAGCGCTTCGGCGTCAACCAGCATCAGGGTCTGACGCTGGACGACGAGGAGTTCGTCTGGGAGTGCCAGCAACTGGCCCGCGACGGGACCTACGATGTCGTCTTCTACTACGAGGCCGACGCCGACCAGGAGGCCATCGTCGAGGGCGTCGAGGACCTCGGCTTCGACGCGACGGGCGTCCGCGGTGCATAGGCGACCCGTTCACCGCGAGCGCGGTGCTTATTGCCCAGAAACACGGAGACGTTTTTAATGAGTGAAACCGCCGGGTTGGACCGCATCGACCGGGCCGTCATCAACGCTTTTCAGGGCGGCTTTCCGGTCGTCGCAGAGCCGTTCGGACCGGCCGCCGAGGCGCTCCGCGAGCGGGGTATCGATATCACGGCCGACGAACTGCTGGCCCGCGTACAGGAACTGGACGAGGAGGGCGTCCTCACGCGGTTCGGGGCCCTCATCAACGCCCAGGAAATCGGCGGTGCGGCGACGCTCGTGGCGATGCACGCCCCCGAGGAACGCTTCGATGAGGTGGCCGAACAGGTCAACAGTCACCGCGAGGTCGCCCACAACTACCGCCGCGAACACCCGCATCTCAACATGTGGTTCGTCGTCTCGGTGGCCGACCCCGAGGCCGTCGAGCGCGTGCTGGCCGACATCGAGGACGAAACCGGACAGGAGACGTACAACCTGCCGAAACAACAGGAGTTCCGCGTCGAGGCGAAGTTCCTGCTCGACGGCCCGATTCCCGACGGCGACGTCGACCTCTCGGGGCTCGGACCCGACGTCGAAGCCGTCGACCGCGACAGCCTGACGCCGGACGAACGGGACCTCGTCGTCGAGATTCAGGGCGGCCTCCCGATTTCGGCGACGCCGTACGCCGACGTGGCCGCCGAACTGGGCGTCGACACCGAGTGGGTCATCGAGACCATCAAGCGGTTCAACGACGAGGGAAAGGTCCGCCGGGTCGGCGTCATCCCGAACCACTACGCGCTGGGCTACACCGAGAACGGGATGACCGTCTGGAACGTCCCCGACGAGTTGGTCGGGGAGGTCGGCCCCGAAGTCGCCGGCCTCGGGTTCGTCACCCACTGCTACGAGCGGCCCCGCCACGAGGGCGTCTGGCCGTACAACTTCTTCGCGATGACGCACGGTCGCTCCGAGGAAGAAAGCGAGAAGCGCATCCAGCAGGTCAAGGCGACGATGGACGAGTACTGGGACGTCGGCGACGACGACTGGGATACGCTGTTCTCCAGCGAAATCCTGAAGAAGACGGGCATTCGGCTGGACGAACGGGCCGAGGCGAACACGGACGCCGAATAGACACGCCGCATGATTCCACTCTACCACGATTTTACCGACGAAACCGTCCTCGTCGTCGGGGGCGGCCCCGTCGGGGCTCGGAAGGCCCGACGGTTCGCTCGCGAGGCCGAGGTCGTCGTCCTCTCGCCGGAGTTTCCGGCAGACGACTACGGCGGCGCCGAGCGCGTACGGGCCGCACCGGACCCCGAGGACATCCCCGCATGGTTCGACCGAACCGAGCCCGCGCTGGCGGTCGCGGCGACGAGCGACGACGCCGTAAACGAGGCCGTCGAGTCGGTCGCTCAGGAACGCGATATCCTCGTTAACCGGGCAGACCACGCCGGCGGCCGCGACCCCGGAAGCGTCGTCGTCCCGGCGACGGTCCGAGACGGCGACGTGGTCGTCTCGATATCGACGGGCGGCGCCAGCCCCGCGCTGTCGAAGGAACTCCGCAAGCGCATCGAATCCGAAATCGAGGGCGCCGGGGAGATGGCCGAGTTGACCGCCGAACTCCGGGCCGACTTGAAGGCCCGCGACCTCTCGCCGGCCGAACGCCGGACGGCGGTGCGAGCGGTGGTGCAATCCCCGCAGGTTTGGAAGGATTTAGGTACGGGAAGGTTCAAGCGTCAGCGAACAGTAGACGCCGTCATTGAAGCGGCGCTAGGTGACAACAAGTGACAATTGGAACGGGCATCATCGCGGGCATCAGCGTCTCTCACAGCGACGCGGCCGTCGAGGACATCGAGGCGGCCTGCGCCGACTCACAGCGCGTGGCCGTCGAGAGCCTGCTCGACCGACCGGGCGTCTCCGAGGCGTTCGTCCTCCAGACGTGCAACCGCGCGGAGGCCTACGTCGTCGCGGAGAACGAACCGACGGCTCGGGAGGCTCTGACACAGTACCTCGGCAGCGCGGCCGACGCTGGCCACGAACTCGGCCACGAGACGAGCCTTCGACACCTCATGCGGGTCGCGTGCGGACTCGAATCGCTCGTGCTCGGCGAGGACCAGATACTCGGACAGGTCCGAGACGCCTACGAGGACGCCCGTGCGGCCGGTGGCATCGGCCCGACGCTGGACGACGCACTTCTCAAGGCGCTCCACGTCGGCGAGCGCGCCCGCAGCGAGACCGCCATCAACGAGGGCGTCGTCTCGCTCGGGTCGGCCGCGGTCCGTCTCGCCAAGAGCGAACGCGATATCGAGGACGGCACCGCCCTCGTGGTCGGCGCCGGCGAGATGGCGACGCTTACCGCACAGGCGCTGGCCGACGAGGTCGACCGCGTCCTCGTCGCCAACCGGACGATTCCACACGCCGAACACGTCGTCCACGAACTCGACATCGAGGGCTCCGCCATCGGCCTCGATGCCGTCCCCGCGGCCGCCGTCGACGCCGACCTCGTCATCACCGCGACCGGCAGCAGCGACCACGTCCTCGACCGCGAGGACCTGACCGAGGTCGGCGACACGCTCGTCATCGACCTCGCACAACCGCGGGACGTGGCTCCCACCGCCGACGAGGTCGACGACATCGAGGTTCGGGACCTCGATACCCTCCAGTCGGTGACCGACCGGACCCGCGAGCAGCGCCGCGAGGCCGCCCAGGCCGTCGAGGCGATGATCGACGAGGAGTTCGACCACCTCATCAGCCAGTACAAGCGCAAACGCGCTGACCAGGTCATCGCCGCGATGTACGAGGGCGCCGAGCGCATCAAAGCCCGCGAGCTTCGGACCGCCATCTCCAAACTCGAATCCGAAACCGACGACGACGTGACCGAGGCCGAACGCGAGATTATCGAGTCGATGGCCGACGCCCTCGTCGGCCAACTGCTCTCGGCGCCGACCGAAAGCCTCCGAGAGGCCGCCGAAAACGACGACTGGTCGACCATCAACACCGCCCTCCATCTCTTCGGTTCCAGCCTCCAGCCGGAACCGGCCGATATCCCCTCCATTCCCGCCGGCCCCGACGACATTCCCGAGGAGATGCGCCAGCAGATGCCGGCGCACGTCCTCGAACAGTTGGGCGCCGAGGACGCTGATTAACCCCGAACTTTTTGCACGGGTCGGCGAAGCCGACCCAGCAAAAACTTCGATGAAAAAGACACGTCGGCCCTCTCGAGGGTCGGGCCTCGGTCCCGCGCCTCGCTCTGCTCACGGCTCACTCCGTTCGCCGTCTGCCCGCGGCTTCGCCGCTCGCATGGTCCGCGGGACCTTCGGTCCCGCGCTATTCGCATTTCCGAGACGCTCCCTACGGTCGCGTCTCGCTACCGCTCGGCGCGGAGAACCGCTCGCACCCTGCGGGCGCTCGCGGATGCTACGAGTGTTGCACAGTCAATAGCTGTGAGCGCCATAATACAGTAGGTAACGATATATCTAGTTCGTATCGGGATTGACGTGCTGCATACGGGGGGTGTATCCATCATGGCAGTCGCTTTCTTCGCGCAATTCCGGTGAGTCTCTGTCTGGACCACTCATGTCGCTGGCGTCGTGTTAAGTTAAGCATGATTCCACCAGACGGCGAAGGCTTGAAGCCACGATTCTGCGGTCGTCGGCTTCACGTGGCTGAACGTATTTGAAAACGAAGAGGTACGCCGTTTTACTTCTCTAAA